>QNCE01000093.1 GCA_003644405.1 Candidatus Omnitrophota bacterium
CGGTGTAAACGTATGTATAAAAAATTTAAGCATATGTAGAAAATTTAAAGAGTATGTGAAGGATAAAGAAAAGAAGGAAAATGTATAAGAAAAGATGGATATATGCATAGATGTTAATTCTACTTTAAAGCCAACCATTACAGGTATCGGTAAGTTTACTCTTTCTTTACTTAAAAGCTTTTGTGTAACTTTTAGTGAAGAAAAATACAGATTCATTCTTTACTATCGAAAAAGGTGGAGTGAATTTAGGAAAAAGCCCCCTAAACTTAATCGTAAAGGTATTATCTACTGTAATGGGTTTAAGAAAGAGTATCCCCCTGCTGATATCCACGTTAGTTCTTCTTATGAGTTTTCTCCACATCATGGCAAATTTATCTTAATCCTCCATGATTTAATACCCTTAGTAGTTGAGGAGTTCTCCAGCACAGATGCTAAAGAGAAGTTAGTTAGTTTTTTACCTCAAAGACTTAAAAGAGCTGATAAGGTGGTATGTATATCAAAGAATACTTTGAGTGATTTACTTAAATTTTATCCCTATATCAAAGAAAAAACAGAAGTAATTTATCCTGCCTTAGATTTGGTTTATAGAAAAATAGATAATCAAAAGATAATAAGGAAAAAGTTGAGAAGATTTGGCATAGAGGATGATTACTTACTTTTTGTTTCTTCTATAGAACGAAGAAAGAATCTTATTTCTTTGCTTAAAGCATTTCTTTACATAATAAAGAAATTCCCTAAAGTTAAATTAGTTATCGTAGGCAAAAAGGTAAAATCTTACAGGGAAGTAGATTTATTTATGGAGAGTTATGAAGCAAAAAATAAAGTGGTCTATTTAGGGTATGTTAATGAGGAAGATTTAGTTTACCTCTATAATGGAGCAAAGATTTTGGTCTATCCTTCTTTTTATGAAGGCTTTGGTTTTCCTGTAGTGGAGGCTTTTGCCTGTGGCGTTCCTGTGGTGGCTTCAGATGTTGCCTCTATAAGAGAGGTTGCTTTAGGGTGTGCAGAATTGGCAAGCCCTTATGATGTAGAGAGTATCGCAAATGGTATTATGAATGTTCTCAGTAATTCTAATTATAGAGAAAAGCTAATAATAAAGGGGTTAGAAAAGGCGAAAGAGTTCAGAATTTATAATATGGGAACTAAGTATAAGACACTCATAGAGGGAATTACTACCTAAGAGACATTATTTCGCTTGTGTAGGGTCTAAGGCATTGAAAGAAGAAAAATTGAAAGAATGAAGTTTAAAGGGAAGAGTATTTCTTAGAGAAAAATGCGAATAGGAGTTAACGCAAGAATTTTAGCTTATTCTAAGTGTGGAATTTCTGTATATGTATGTAATTTAGTAAGGAATCTTCTGATAAAAGTTTTACTTTCTAACGCACTTATTCCAATTATCTCCTCTCTATATGAAGGATTTGGATTGCCAATTTTAGAATCTTTTGCTTGAGGAGTTTCTGTAATAGCTACAAATAGAGGTTCTATTCCTGAAATAACAGATGATGCAGCAATTTTGATAGATTCATATTCGACTGGAGAAAAACTGCTTTGCAGGTGTTTAGGTATTTATGATAATTTATTAAACAACCTAAAAAGAGCTCATTATGAAAGCAATTAGGGATATGTGGTTGATTCAGATTGAGATTGCTCACCCAATTTTACTAAATTAACTATTGAATTATTACATAATTTGTAGTAAATTAGTACTAAGTTAATACAAATAGTGCCTGATATGTTCTACAGGAAAATTATTAATTACTTTTTGAAATGGAAAGAAAAAAAAGAAAGAAAGCCTCTAATTGTAAGAGGAGCACGCCAGGTGGGTAAAACTTGTGCAGTTTTATTATTTGGTAAAAAATATTTTAAAGAAGTTATCCATATAAACTTGGATAACATAGAACATTTAAGATTATTTCGCAAAGATATTTCTCTAAAAGAATTTGAGGATATTATAAAAGTAAAGTTTAATAAGAAAATAATTCCTAACCAGAGCCTTATTTTCATAGATGAAATTCAAAATGCCCCATCTTTAATTAAATTATTAAGGTTTTTTTATGAAGAAAAGAAAGACTGGTATGTAATTGCTGCAGGTTCTCTTCTGGAAGCAAAAATAAGAAGAGAAGGACTTTCCTTTCCTGTAGGAAGAGTAGAATTTTGTTATCTTTATCCTTTAGATTTTTTTGAGTATTTAGAGGCAAAGAAAGAAAAAGAGCTTTTAGATTTTTTGCTTAATGTTAAGATAAAGGATAAAATTCCTGAAGGAATTCATAAATTGGCTTTAGAAAAATTTTACGAGTATACCTTGGTGGGAGGAATGCCTGAAGTGGTAAAGAGTTTTATAAGAAACAATAATATGAACGATTTAAAATCAATATATAACTCTTTATTTACTACTTATTGTGAAGATGTCTATAAATATTCTTCTTTAGCCGAGGCAAAATATCTAAGTTATGTAATTGAAACCGCTCCTTTATTTGTGGGAAATTTAATTACTTATGAAAAATTTGGTGGTTCTAACTTTAGAAGCAGAGAAATGAGTAAATCTTTTGATACTTTAGAGAAAGTTATGCTCCTTTATCAATTAAATGCTATAAAGTCAAGGAGACTTCCTCTGGTAGCTCAAAAGAAAAGACCAAAGAAATTAATTTTTTTAGACGTGGGATTAGTGAATTATCAGATGGGTCTACAAGATCAACTTTTACATATTGAAAAGTTAGATGATTTTTATAGAGGAAGAATTGCTGAACAAGTAGTTGCTCAGAATTTAATTTCTCAATATATTGATGTCTTTCCCAAAATTTTTTATTGGGCTAAAGAAAAAAAAGAGGGCAGTGCAGAGGTGGACTTTTGTTTTTCTAAGGAGGGAAAAATAGTAGGTATAGAGGTAAAATCTAAACCGATAGGCAGATTGAAATCCTTGCTTATCTTTGCTAAAGAAGTAGAAAATTCAATAATTTTCCGTATTTATAGTGGAAACTTAGAAAAGAGTAAGGTGGAGTTTTTAGGAGAAAAGTTTAATTTGATTTCTTTACCCTTTTACCTTGTTCCGCGTGTTTCTGAAATTTTAAAAACAACCTAAAAAGAGCTCATTATGAAAGCAATTAGAGATATGTGGTTGATTCAGATTGAGATTACTAATACATGTTTTTTAGAGTGTGCTAATTGCCCGCCTTTTATAGGTCATCACAAAAAGACTTATTTTATGGATTTGGAAACAATCAAGAAAGCAATAGATTCTTTGGAGGGATTTAGAGGAGGAATAGGTATTATGGGAAGAGAGTCAACATTACATCCTAAGTTTGCAGAAATTTGTAAACTTCTTCAAAAAAAGTTCCTGCAGAGAAAAGGTATCTTTTGGACTTCTGGATATAGATGGAAAGAGAATTATAAATGGTCTCATGAATATTATCAGTAGTTTCAGTTATAAACTCTAGGTTATAGAGGAAAATCTAATAAATATTTATTTATTCTTATAAGAGAGAGTTAGCTTTTTACATTGACAAAAAGATTTTTATAGGTTATAATCTATATTAGATATAGTATATAACCTATATAATTATGGATTTAAAGATTAGAGAAGCTCAAAAAAAGATATTAGGAGTCTTTTCAAAATTTGCAAAGAGTTTTGCTCTTTCCGGAGGTACGGCTTTAGAACTTTATTATTTACATCATAGATTTTCTGCAGATTTAGACTTTTTTTCTCCGAAATATAATATATTGGAAATAGAGAAGTTAGTATCTGCTTTTCAAAAAGTAGTTGGTACTAATATGAGCTTAAAGGAAGAGTTAAGTGTTGAGGGAAAAGCTAGAGTAAGATTCTATATAGCTTCCGTCAAAGGCACAAAAAGACCTTTAAAAATAGATTTTGTTGAAGATGTGGTTGTTCTTAAGCCTTGTATAAGAAAATTCAAGGGAGTAAGAGTTTATGATGTAGAGAATATATATCTCCAGAAGATTGTTGCTATTGCTGGATTGAAACCAGAATTAGATGAGATAGGTAGAAGTATATCTAAGGGGCGGAGAGAAGCTCGCGATGTCTTTGATATCTATATGCTTTCTAAAAAAATCGAACCTCTACATCTGTTTTTACAAAAAGTTTCCAACCACCTGCAGCGAGGGATGATTCATTGGTATCGGACATTTTCTCGGCAAGACCTTAAGTTAGCCTTACTTGATTTAGATATTTATGAGGATAAATTTGATTCTAAAGAGATGCTTATTTATTTGGAAAATGAAATAAAGAAGTTTATTGAAGAGGTGTTGAAATGAAATCAAAAATTTCCATTTACTCAAAATATTTTTGGGATTTGAGTGCAAAAGCACTTAAAGAGATAGAAGAGATTATTGATAACCCTAAACATTCTAAGTTTATCCCTCGTATGGTAGCTCTTCTTTCCCGCTGTCATAGCCCTAAAGAATTATTTTCTTTAATCTCTCAAGAGAATTTTATTAAATACTGGCCAAGGATAAAATCTTACTGGAAGAAAATTGCACCTTACTCAGATTTCAGAGACTGGTGGCAGACTATCTATGAATCTCTTTTAGAAAAAGAGGGTTATAATAAGTATAAAAAGTTTAAAGGAAGACCCTCGCAGATATCTTTAAAAATTGGTAAAGTAATTAGAGAAGCCAGAGTTCAAAAGAATTTAACTCAGAAAGAGTTAGGTGTGCAAGTAGGTATAAGTCAACCAGATATCTCTATGATCGAAGAAGGCAAAAAGAATATTACAATAGAGACATTATTTCGATTGTGTAAGGTCTTAGGAATTAAGAAAATAGAATTCTGAAACAAATAAGAGAATAGAATGTATACTTCTAACTTAAAAAGAAATGATTTCTTTGTGGTTTCGGTAAATAATGAGAATCAGCTTTTGGTAAGGCGCCCTTTTTCTAAGAAAATAGAGGCAGTTTTTGGCGAGTTTAAAGTGGAAAGAAATAATCTTATATACGAAGTTGACAAATCTTTCTCTTCTCCTTATTCTTTGCCAGATAAAATAAAG
>QNCE01000094.1 GCA_003644405.1 Candidatus Omnitrophota bacterium
AATCTGCGCAAAAAACTAAAACCTCCAATATAAAATCCTAAGGTGAAATTGCAAATCTTTATTATCGCAATGTAAAAACAATAGAGACTTCCATTGGGAGAGAAGATACCTTCATCTCTTCAGGTATGGGAGGAAAGGGATTTGCTCTTTTTACTGTTGAAACTGCTTCATTATCAAGAATGCTAAATCCTGATGATTGGACAATTTTGATATCTTTAGTGACCCCGCTGGACAAAACTACAAATGCAAGATGAACTGTTCCTTCAAATCCTTGTTTTTTCGCCCAGTTTGGATATCTGCGACAGGATTCAATTTTTTGTTTAATCATATCTTGATACCTGAGCATTGCTTCTTTTTGAGGATTTATAACTTCCACAATTTCTTGAGGGGACTCTGGCTGTGGTTGTTCTACTATTTCCTTTTCAGTCTGCTCTTCGGGTTGTTGTTTTTCTGTAATTCTTTCTTCTTCAAGTTGTGGTTCTGGCTTAGTTTCGGATTCTGGTTTTGGTGGCTTTTCTTCCTCTATTACCTGTTTTTCCGCCGAAGGCGGATCCGCCTGGGGCGGAAGCTTTTTCTCCTTACCCATCACATCTATCTTAGGCAAAAGAGGAGGTTTTTCTATTTTAATCCTAACATTAATCTCTTCATCTTTTTTAAGTTGTGGTTTAGTTGAGCTAAACCTCGGCATTCCTAAAAACAGGCAATGGGCTGCAAGTGAAATTATGAAAGCAATTTTTATTATTCTGTCTTCTTGCATAGTTTACCTCATAATAGAGCACCAGTGCACCAGAGCACCAGTGCACCAGAGCACCAGTCACCAGTCCATCTTACTTTCCTACTGGTGCTCTGGTGTTCTGGTGCTCTGGTGTTCTATTATGCTGGTGCTCTGGTGCTCTATTTCGGTTGAAATTACCAAGTTTTCTGCTTTTGCTTCTTTTGCAATATCCATTACTTTTACTGCTAAACCTAAATTAATCTTTTCATCTGCTTTTAAAATTACTATTTTTTTCTCTGCTGTTTTTATTTTCTCCTCCAACGCCACTTTTAACTCATCAATATTAATCTCTCTATCATTAAGAAATATTTTGTTATCTTCAGTTATAAATACAATAATATTTTCTTCTTCCTGGGGCTTGGAAGTTTTTGCTTTAGGTAAAGTTATCTTTATTCCTGGCTGCATTATAAAGTTTGATGTGAGCATAAAAAAGATTAAAAGTAATAACACTATATCTATTAAAGGAGCAATATCTAAATGTATTCTTATTCTTTTTCCTCTTTCAAATTCCATACTTTCCTTCGTAGTGCACTGGTGCTCTATTATGCTGGTGTTCTGGTGCCCTGGTGTTCTATTGTGCTGGTGTGCTGGTACTCTGGTGCTCCAAAATCTCTTCTGCCGCATCTTTCATCTGATGAGAAAAATTGTCTACTTTCCCTTCAAAATAGTGGTAAAAAATTATTGCTGGAATTGCTATAGATAATCCTGCTGCTGTGGTGATTAAAGCTTCCCAGATTCCTCCTGCCAAAACCTGTGCGTCTACTCTTCCTCCCAATTCCTGTATCTTCATAAAGCATTTAATCATCCCTGTAACTGTGCCTAAAAGACCTAAAAGTGGTGATATATGAGCAATGATACCCAAACCTCTTAAATTTTTCTCCAATTTCCTTAACTCTCTTGAACCAGCTCTTGAAATTATCTTTTCTTTCTCAGGATAAGCTCTTTTATGGATATGGATACCTACGGCTAAAATATGTGCTACAGGACCTCTTGTTTCCTTACATAATCTTTCTGCTTCCTCTAATTTGTCTTCCTGTAATAATTTCTTTACCTGAGCAATTAGATTACCTACATTAGTCTTTATCCGGTGAAAATACCACAGTCTCTCTAAAACAATAGCAAAAGCTATTACTGAGCATAAAAGAATTGGCCACATTAGAAAGCCGCCTTTTAAGAAAAATTCAAACATAAAAACTCCTCACTTTTTACTATGATTTTTAAAACCGCTCTATCTGCCTTGCCTTTTTTGTAATACTACTCATCCTTATAAAAATCTTCTTTAATTAAATCTTTTAAACTCATCTCCATAAGTTTTGAGGAAGCCTGTTTAACCATCAAACTAAATTCTTCAAAAGCTTCCTCTGTAAAGTGTAAAGTTATGCCTTTAAGACGAATGTGAATTATCCCATGAGGACACTTAAAAATATTTCCCATTTTGTTTTTAGCAAGTTCCATATATTCTCCCTTTTAAGGCACTTCAAAAGTTAAAGTAGCTGTGTAACTTAATTCATTACATTTATCTTTTAAATTATCTGGAGCAGGTAATTCCATCCTTGCTTTTATAAGCCAGATACCCCAGTGAATAATTCTTATTCTGGCTATACCTTCACTATTTGTTGAGGTAGCATAGGCAAAATCATCACCTGTTGAGAAACCAGAATAAGTTGCATATACTTTACAGAATCGGGCAGGTTTTCCATTAAATAAAACTTTAACCGGTAAAAAATCTCCCAATTTTAAATTTATGGGATTCTTTAAAGGAACTATTTCTAATTTATGACCAACCGGTTTATCAAAATTAATCAAATCTTTTTTGCCTACATTTACTAAACACTTGGCATACTGTTCATAATAGAGACTTAAAATAACTTTTCCTTTAACTTCTGTTTTTGGTCCGATTTTGTGATGAACTTTTCCTTTTTCTATATACATTGTGTAAAATCCTGGTTTTAATTTGGCAGCAATTACATAACAACCAGGCTCTTTAAATATTACTTGTGTTGCTAAAAATCCACCAGGATTGGGTTTTAAATTATAATGTTTTGCGCATCTTGGACAGACATAATAAAACTCTTCCAGTTGTTTTTGGGATAAAAAATCATCTACAGGATAGTGATGTCCAAAACCAAAATAAAGATTTGTCTTTGCTCCATATTCAGGATAAATTTCAGGATTATAATCAGAAGCATTTATCCATAGAGTATGAGCAGAAGCACTTGTAGAGAACAACAAACAAATACTTAAAAGCAAACTAAGGACAAAAAAATTTCTCTTTCTCATCTTACACCTCCATTTTTAGAATTTTATTTTTACTCCACCCAGAAATTCAGTGCCATCTATATCATACTCATCAGGAATATTTTTCTTACCAAAGATATTATCTATACGTGCAAAAATAGAAATATTCTTCCCAATATTTTTGGTTAAAGAAAGATTGAATATGGTATAGCCTCCTAATCTGTTGTAATCACTATCATACCTTCTTCCAATGTATTCGCCTTCAAGATTTAAATTGAGGTCAATCTTAGGAATTATCCAGCTGAATTCTAAAGTCAGTTTATGCTTTGGTTTATAGGTAATCTCTTTTTTTGTATTTTTATCTTCGGTATCCAGGAAAGTATATCCCAGTCTTGCCGTTAAATTATCTATAATCTGGCTGGCTAAGCTTAATTCTATTCCTTGGGTCATTGCTTTATCTATATTTTCCCAATATAGAGGAATAGGATATCCATGGCCTGTGGTATAGCTTATCAAATCTTTAATTTCATTCCTGAAATAAGATAATTTACATAAAAGTTTTTCTGAAAATTTATACTCTGCACCTACCTGATAACCAACAGATTTCTCTGGCTCTAAATCAGGATTAGCATGGACAAGATAGGGCCCCATCCTCCAGTTATCTGCATAGAGTTTAACTAAGGTAGGAGCTCTAAAAGCCCTTCCCACAGATGCCCTTAATTTAAAATCTTCATTTACTTTATAAAGCAGACTTGCTTTGGGATTAAATTCTGTATCCCACCTATCATGGTCATCTATACGCGTTCCTAAAACAAAAATGAAAGGTGAAAAATCTATCTCATCCTGAATAAAGAAACTGTGAAGGGTTTGGTCTGCTTTATAAACCTTGCCTTTATCATCTACTTTTTCCTTGTGATAATGGTAACCACCGGCTACAGTATGAATATCTAAAACCAACCTGCTATAATTTATCTCTGTTTCATATGAATCGTCTTCCCAGTTTGAGGATTTATCTTGAGTCCAGTGCTTGTAGTTGAATAAAGAGCCTCTTAATTTCAATTTGGATAATTCATCAGGAATCCATTCCCAGATAGAATTGAGACTGAACCTTTCTTGTTTACGTCCCTCATCTTTCATTTTATGTTCAGAATAATAGGGTTTAAGAGTTAACTTAGATTCTGGACTAAACTCATATTCAAGGCTTGTCTGAAATATATTCTCCCAGTATTGGTCTGTTATTTTATGAACTCCTTCAGATTCTCTGTAAGTATAATTAAGAAAGCAACCAAACTTATCTTTTTTAGTTCCTCCACTTACCTCATGAATTTGTGTTCCTCTACTGCCAAAACTAACAGAAGCAGAAAATGTAGGTTTTTCTGGTACGGATTTGGTAATGATGTTAATTACTCCGCCTACAGCATCGCTTCCATATAAAGCAGAGGCAGGTCCCTTTACAACTTCAATTCTTTCTACTGCTTCTATAGGAATTTGCTGTAAATCAACAGCTGCACCATGTCCTCCCAAAATCCTCTGTCCATCTACCAAAATGAGAGTATGCTATGCATCAAGCCCCAGCATCTCAATTTTTCCTTTATCACCCCAAGAGCCACAATTTTTATTAATCTTTATTCCTGTTAGATACGTTAAAGCATCCTGAACTGTCTTGATATTTTTAGCTTTAATCTCTTCTTTGGTAATTACTACTGCTTCAGCTGGCACATCAGCTAAAGTGTGCTCTGTCTTTGTAGCAGTAACTATAACTTCACCCAAATTAAATGCTTTCTCTTGAGATTCTGCCTGAGTTAAACTCAAACTGAACAAAATTGCTACTGCCAAAACTTTACAAATTTTCATCCTGCGCCCCCTTTTGTTAGGTTTGCCTAACATTTTAATTAAAAAAATTTAACCTTCCACCATAACTTTTAATATTTATTTTTTTCTATCATTTTTCATCACCTCCCTTTTTAACTCTCTACTATCCTCCTA
>QNCE01000095.1 GCA_003644405.1 Candidatus Omnitrophota bacterium
CATTATCCCCACGCCAATAACAGTAAAGAATGAACCAAATGTAGTGCATTTTGTTCCTGCCTGGAGTCTGTTATACACATCAGGAAGTCGCCATATACCAAGGCTTCCCAAAAAGAGAAATACTATCCCAATTCCTGTAATTACCTCACCAATTAACTGCATCATCTATAGTCCTTTCTCAATAAATCTTGCTATAGCTACAGAGCCTACAAATGCTAATACTGCATAAACCAAAGATACATCCAGATAAATGTGTCGTTTAAAGATATAACCTAAGAGTACCAGAAAAGCAGTAACCACTGTGGATAAAGTATCCAAGGCTACTGCCCTATCAGAAGGTGTAGGTCCTTTTATCATTCTTAAAAAACAGAAAAAGATCCCCCCTCCTATTATCAGGATAAAGCCCCAGTTAATCATCGTAAAATCTTTATATATAAATAATACGATAAATTGACCAAAAAATTTTTACTTACCCAACCCCATTATTCTTCTTGCTATCGTGCTTACTACTTTATAGCAAACCTTTGTTCTTTCTCTTCTTCCTTTTATTATTCCTGCATCTTTGAGAATCCTAAGATGTTGGGAAATAGTAGACTGGGGCAAAACTAATTTTCTCTGAATCTGAGATACATTACACTCATCTTTTAAAAGTCCCTCCACAATTTTTAAACGGACAGGATGAGGCAGAGCTTTAAGAAGTCTACTTATCTTTTCATATTTATCCGGTGACCACATTTTGAGGTCTACCTTCTAAAAACCTGAAAATATTACCTACTGTGGTCTCTAAAATTCTCTCCAGCGCCTCCTGACTATAAAAACCTATATGAGGAGTAAAGACAACATTATCCCTACTTAAAAGAATATGGCCCTTTACAAGATTAGCGAGTACTTCTAACTTCTTTTTATCATAAAGGAGTTGTTTTTCTTCTTTAATCAATTCCTCTCCCTCTAAAACATCCAAGCCTACACCGGATAAAATTTTTTTATCTAATGCTTCAATTAAGGCTTCAGTGTCCACAACTGCTCCTCTTGAGGTATTTATAAGAATTGCTCCTTTCTTAATCAAATTTATATTCTCCCGGTTTATTAAGTGATGTGTAAATTTGTTATAAGGAACATGAAGAGTAATAATATGAGAATTTCTCAGAAGATCATCTAAACTTACATATTTAAACCCCAAAACTTCTGCTAAAAATTTATTCTGATGAGTATCAAAGGCTAAAACCTGCATCCCAAATCCTTTAGCAATTCTTATAACATGTAATCCGATATGTCCTGCCCCAATAACTCCTAGAGTTTTATCTTTCAAATCAAAACCTTTTAATCCCTCAATAGAAAAATCGCCTCTCAGTGTTCTTAAATATGACTTATGGACATTTCGGGATAAAGATAAAATTAAAGCAAATGTATGCTCAGCAACCGTATTTTCTCCATAAAAAGGAACATTACAGACTGAAATTTTTCTTTTTTTTGCTTCTTTTAAATCAATATGGTCAAAGCCAGTAGAACGGGTAGTAATTAATTTTAAAGAAGGAAGGGAGGAAATTACCTCTTTATTTATCCTGGAATAAATGAATACTGATATAACATTAAATTTCTTAGCTATCTTCCAATTGCTCTCTTCTAAGGCAAAAGGATAAAACTCAAGGGAAAAATTCTTCAATCTCTTTTTTAAAATTTTTTTCTCCCAATCTTTTACTTCAAAAAACCCTATCTTCATTTAAATTTTTTTGCTGCATCCTGAGCAGCTAAAACTAAAGAATACATTGTAGGAGCAGAAGTTAAATAAGGGTGAGTAGCCATCTGCAGAGTTTCTAATTCTGAGAAAGAGACTCTTTTCTGAATTGCTACACCAATAGTATTGATTAGTTCTCCACAGGAAATACCCCCACAAACTTGCCCCCCCATAATAATTCCTGAGTGTTTAGAAAATATTAATTTTACTTTGATTTTCTTTGCTCCAGGAATAGTAGAAGGATGTTTATCTACCCCTTCAAAGTTACCAATCACTACCTCAAATCCCTCATCTTTTGCTGTCTTCTCTGTCAGTCCTGCAGAGCCTAAAACTAAACCATCGATATAAGTAGAATAAATCCCTACAGTTCCTTTATTCTCTCTTACTACCTTAAGCTGATATAAATTCGCTCCTGCAATTCTTGCCTCTGATGTAGCAATTGAAGCAAGCAAAACAGGGGCATCTTTTCTTGTAAAAAAATCACGCTTTCCTGCACAATCTCCTACAGCAAAAATATCTCTATCTTCGGTTCGCATATATTCATCTACCCAGATACCTTTTCCTTTTCCTAAAGGAAGCTCGCATTCTCTTGCTAAATCAGTATTAGGAGAAGCACCGATTCCCAGAATTAGGCAGTCTACCTCAAGTGTCTTTCCATCAGAAAATCTTACTTTCTCTACTTTCCCCTCTCCTTCAAATTCTACAACTTTTCTATTAGTTAAAATATTTACCTTCTTCTCTTTTAACTTTCCTTCAGCAAGATGGGAAAATTCTTCATCAAAAGAATTTGATAAAAGATGAGGAAGGAGTTCTGCAAGATAGACATTTTTCCCCTCCAACTTAGAAATCTCATCAGCAAACTCTATTCCAATAAACCCTCCTCCTAAAACTAATATATTTTTTGCTTCTTTTACTCTTTCTACTACTTTCTTAAGATAGTCTAAATCCTTATAAATAGGAAAAATATTCTCTTTTTCAATCCCTAAAATAGGAGGCTTTATTGGCTTTGAACCTAAAGCTAAAACTAATTTTTCCCAACTTATTACATCATCGTTCTGGGTAAAAACTTTCTTCTCTCTGCGTTCTATCTTTACAACTTTATCCACAATTACCTCAACCCCCATATCCTCCAATCCTTTAGTAGAAAGAATATTCTCTTGAGGGTCTTTTAAGCTAAAAATCATATAGGGAATTCCACAGGGAATAACTCCTTTTTCCTTCTCTTTTATAAGAGTAATTTTTTTATCAGGATAGTATTTTTTAGCAGTGGAGGCACACACTATCCCTGCCGGCCCTCCACCAATTATCAAAATCTCTTTTTCTTTCTTCATCATCCCTCCTTAATTAAATATTTTCCTTAAGATCTTCTCAAACCTTTCTCCTACAATTCTTGAAGCTTCTTTTAATTCAGAAGATTTAACATCTATCCAGTGAATAAGAAGCTTATCTTCTTTTATATCAAGAGTAAATGTTCCTGGAGTTAAAGTAATAGAATTTGCTAAAATAAGTTTTGCTATATTCTGCTTTAGATTCGTCTTTATAATCACAATCCCCGGTTTTATAGGCATGCGAGGATGAATAACTCTGTAGGCAACATCTAAGTTTGCTTTTGCTATCTCTTTAAAGAGAACAATCAAATAGATGAAGAAAAAGTAAATCCTTCTAAAACTTAAAAAAGGAAGCCCCAGATTAAGATATAACTTATTTAAAAATAAAGCTAAAACAAAACTTACAAAGCCTCCTAAAAATATCTCCTCTTTTTTTAAGGGAAAAGTTAAAGCCAACCAGAAAAAAAATAAAAAGACAAAAATATAGAAAAAATTTTTAAACTTTTCTCTCATTTCTTTTCAAAAAAAATATTAAACTTTCCAATTCACAAGCCATATCTACATTAGAAACAAAAACAGAAGAAGGTACCTTTAATATAAGAGGAGAAAAATTAAGAATTCCTCTAATTCCTGCAGCAACTAATTTCTCACTCACTTCCTGAGCAGAATGAGGAGGGGTACATAAAAGAGCTATTTTTACCCTTTTTCTTTTTATAATAGTTTTCAACTTTTTCATATCTTCAACTTTTACCCCTTCAATTACTTTTCCGACTTTTTTCTTATCAATATCAAAAGCGCAGACGATTTTTATATTGAATTTAGAAAAACCTTCAAATCCTAATAAAGCCTGACCTAACCTTCCTACTCCTACTAAAGCTATTTTCCATTCTTTATTCGTCCCTAAAATTTCTTCCAACTCTTTTATTAATCGCCCGACCTCATAACCCACCCCTCTTTTTCCAAATTCTCCAAAATAAGATAGGTCTTTTCTAAACTGTGCGGAGCTAACATTTAAAAGAGGAATTATCCTATCTGAAGAGATAACTTCAATTCCTTTTTCTTTAAGTCTTTTTAAATTTCTCAAGTATAAACTTAATCGTTTAATTGTATCAAAAGAAAAACAACTTTTTTTAGTACAGATTCTTTCTCTCTCCATTTGTTCCTGTTTTCACAAATATATCAGAAATCCTCTCTTTGTCAAGAACTTTTCAAAGTACTTTAGAAAAGTACTTTCCCAAATTTTGTGCAGATAAGGATAAGTAATTAGCTCTTTGAAATAATAAAATAGCCTCCTGAGAAAGGAGGCTTAAATGAAGTATAGAGTAATTAAATTTAAACGTCTTCCTATTCTTTTTTACGATACATTAAAAATCAACCTGTGTTCTTAGGCCTCCCACTACAATTGTATCGTTTCCATTTATCACATCTTTGCCATAAGGATTCCAGATAACCTGCAAATCAGGGCTTATAGTTAAATGCTCATTTACCTTAGAGCTGTAATAAACTTCTAAATGTTTTTCTGACGTTGCCTTAAGGTTATTTGTCTCTTTATAATCATCGGAAAGTATTATCTCGCTGAAAGCAATAGCAAAAGTATCTTCACTTCTTCCCCAGAGACTTCCTGCAAGCTGAACACTTGCACTCCAAGAGTACTCAAGAGAGATATCAGAACTTTCCGCATATACTTTGGGATTTTGATATGGTCTTTGTCGTTCAGCCATCCATAAATCCTGTAATTGCCCGGCCTATCAAAAAGATTCGGTTTAAAGTTAAGCTGTCCGAAGAACACACTATCAAAAAAATTCTCCCAATTGCCCTCAGCATCCATTATTATCATCTCTATATCTAAAGATTTGATAGGCTCAA
>QNCE01000096.1 GCA_003644405.1 Candidatus Omnitrophota bacterium
GGAGGAAGATTGGATTTAGAGACTCAACGAGGGAAGGGAACAAAATTTATTCTTACTTTACCTTTAACTCTAGCTATTATAAAAGCTATGTTAGTTCTCGTTGGAGAACAAATTTATGCTATTCCTCTTATGAACATCCGAGAGACAGTAAAGATAAGAGAAGCGGAGTTAAAAAGAATAAAAGATATAGAAGTGATGCGCCTTAGAGAAGAGATTATTCCTATTCTTAGGTTAGATAAAGAATTAGGAATGAAGACAACAGTTACTCAAGAGAAAAAAGAAGAAATTTCGATAGTGATAGTAGAGGGTAGAACAAAAAGTATGGGTTTGGTTGTAGATAAAGTGATAGGTGAACAGGACATTGTAGTAAAACCTCTGGGTTCTTTTGTTAAAAGAATAAAAGGGATTGCAGGAGGAACTATTCTTGGCGACGGCCGAGTAGCTTTAATTTTGGATGTAGTTAATATAAAATAATCATAGATAAAGAGAATTTTTTATTGACGCATAAAATAATTAACTTTATACTACTATTTTCTAAGGAGGTGGGCAATGGAATGTCATAACTATATGGAAGATATAGTGAGAAATACTTTAGAAAATTTACTTTCCAAAAGAAATGATGTATGTAAATGCGAAAAATGTACATTAGATATGATGGCTTTGGCTTTAAATAATCTCCCTCCTAAGTACGTGGTTACCGATAAAGGAAGAGTATACACTAAGATAGCTGAGCTCGAGCTTCAGCTTAGAACCGATGTAGTCAGAGAGATTACTAAGGCAATAGATAAAGTTAAAAAGGCTCCCCAACATTAAAATATGGTGAAAGTAGAAAAGAAAGATTTCTTTTCTTCTAATAAGATGGATCTTTTTCTTAATTTTGTAAGGAAGTATCGAGGGATAGACTTAACTTCCTATAGAAAAAGCTTTCTTACCCGCAGACTAAAGCTAAGACTTAGCTATTTAGGTTTAGATAATTTATTAGACTACATTCAGGTATTGAAAAAACAACCCCAGGAGTGGAATAATTTTCTTAATAATCTTAGTATAAATGTTTCTGAGCTTTTCCGTGATCCTGAAGTTTTTGCTACGTTTAGAGATATCTGTATTCCCTCTTTGATAGAGAGGAAAAGAAAACAAAGAGAGAAAACGATCCGGTGTTGGTCATGTGGGTGTTCCTGTGGAGAGGAGCCCTATTCTTTAGCAATTATTTTTTTGGAGAAATTAAAAAATATAAACGATAAGTTTGCTTTAAGAATATATGCTACTGATATCGATGAACAAGCTTTAAAAAAAGCCAGGGAAGGTATTTACCCAGAGAGATCTTTGAAGAATGCAGAGCCCCTAATTTTGAATAAGTATTTTACTCCCTTAGGCAAAGGACTTTACCAAGTTAAAGATACTGTAAAGGAAGTGGTTACTTTTAGAAAGCACAACTTACTACTTGATTCACCCTTAAAGTTTATAGATGTGGTTTTTTTTAGAAATGTGAGAATATATTTTAGTTTAGAAGAAAGCGAAAGAATCCTTTTGGAAATGTATAATTCCTTGAAAGAGGGAGGATATTTAGTTTTAGGGAAAGTAGAGAACCTGAGTGTTTCTTTAAGGAATTATTTTAAATCAGTAAGCTTACCCAATAAAATATTTATTAGGATATAAAAAAGGCGAGATTAAAAAAGGAGGTTGGTATGCCGGCAAAAATCTTGATAGTTGATGATGCACTCTTTATGCGTAAAATGTTAGGAGACATCTTAAAGAAAGAGGGTTTTGAAATCTGTGGAGAGGCAGAAAATGGTAAAGAAGCAATTGAGAAGTATAAGGAGCTTAAACCAGATTTGGTTACAATGGATATCGTTATGCCTAGGATGGAGGAGATTGATGGGATTGGAGCGGTGAAAGAAATTATACGTATTGATCCTAATGCTAAGATTGTGATGGTTTCTGCTATGGGTCAACATGCCTTAGTAGTAGAAGCAATTCAAGCAGGGGCTAAAGACTTTATCGTAAAGCCATTTCAGCCTTCTCGTGTTGTAGAAGCGATAAGAAGGGTTTTGGGAGAGTAGAAAGGATTTCTTAGAGATGGAAGCAAAAAAAAGTAACCTTATAGAAGTAGGTATGGCAGAAGTAAAGGTAGGGACATCTTCCGATGTACTTGTTACTCGAGGGTTAGGTTCCTGTATTGGTATTGCTATTTATGACCCTAGAAAGAAGATAGGAGCTTTAGTTCACGCTATGCTGCCTTCTATTGCTGAGGGAAAGACTAAATCTAACCCTGCCAAGTACGTAGATTCCGCTGTAAATATTATGATTGAGGAATTAAAAAAGAAAGGTTGTCAACCTCGTGAACTAGTAGCAAAACTTTTTGGCGGAGCACATATGTTTAGTTCCATTCCTTTAGATAGTCCTTTTAATATAGGAAGTAAAAATATAGATAAAGCAAAAGAGATTTTGGCTTCCCATGGGATTAAAATCGTGGAGGAAGATACTGGAGGTAACTACGGAAGAACTATTTTCTTTGATTTAGACACCGGCAAAGTTAAAGTAAAGACGATGTTTCAGGGAGAGAGAGAAATATGAGAAAAATAGGAGTCTTTATTGTAGAAGATTCAATTTTAATGCAGAAAGTAATAGGAGGTATTCTATCAAGCGATCCTCAAATAGAAGTAGTAGGATTTACTAAATTAGGTAAAGAGGCTCTTCAAAAAATCCCAGAGTTAAAGCCCGATGTAGTAACTTTAGATGTAAATCTTCCCGATATAAGTGGCCTAAAGGTATTAGAGGAACTTATGCATAATTTTCCTACCCGAGTAGTTATGCTCTCCGCCTATACCCAGAAAGGGGCAGAAGTTACTATGAAAGCATTAGAGCTTGGAGCATTGGATTTTATTCCTAAACCTAGCGGGGAAGTATCTTTAGATTTATATAACTTTAGAGAAGAGATAATTTCTAAAATTAAGCTAACTGCTAGGGTAGATCTAGAGAAATTTCTTTCCTTAACCGCAGAGAAGGTTGTTGATAAAGAGAAACTAGCAGTAACAAAAGTAGTGGCAATAGGTGCTTCTACAGGTGGCCCTAAAGCCATACTGGATTTAATGCGGGAGTTTCCACCTTATTGCGATTGCGCTTTCTTAATCATTCAACATATGCCTCTAGGATTTACCAGGAGTTTTGCTGAAAGGCTTTCTTGGTATTCTAATATTAAAATAAAAGAAGCCGAAGACGGAGATTATCTTATAAAAGGAGCTGGGTTTGTAGCCCCTTCAGGGTATCATATGATGATAGAGAAAGCTTCTGGAGGTTATTGTGTAAGGTTGGATGAGACAGCGTTGGTAAACTACGTAAGACCAGCGATAGATGTAACTTTAACTTCTGTGGCGGAGGCATTTGATGGTAAGATAGTAGCAGTAATCCTTACTGGGATGGGTAAAGATGGGTTAGAAGGAGCAAAGAAGGTAAAAGAAAAAGGAGGTAAGATAATTGCTCAGGATGAGGCAAGTTGTGTGGTTTATGGGATGCCTAAAGCAATAATAGAGGCAGAATTAGCTGACGAAGTGTTACCTGTAAGTAAAATGCCTAATAAAATTTTAGAGTATTTGAAAGATGAATGAGACTAAAAGAATTTCTTCCAACCAGTTAGATGTTCTTAAAGAGGTAGGTACTATTGGAGCAGGTCGATCTGCTACTGCTTTAGCTGAGCTTCTTAACTGTAAGGTAGAGATTTCTCTTCCTGAAACAAAGTTAGTACCCTTAGAGTCTCTTCATAAAGTTTTAGGTAACTCAGAAGATCTATATTTTGTTTTAGATATCGGTGTAGAAGGAGAAATTACTGGGAGGGTATTTTTCCTTTTGGCGCCTCAACAAGCTAAGATTTTGGGAAGCACTCTATTAGGAAAGTCTCCAGAAGAGGCAGACCTTAACGATGGAATGTTTCTTTCTTCTCTAAAGGAAATGGTTAACATTTTAGTAGGAGCTTATATGAATGTTCTTTCTGATATGACTGGTTTTACTATAATGTATACTACTCCATCCATAGCTATGGATATGGTAGGAGCAATAATGGACTTTTTCTTCATTCACATAGCTCAGCATAGCGATGAGGCTATTTTTATAAGAACGGAATTAAAAGTAAGAGATATGAATTTTGATGGTTCCCTTTTATTTTTTCCTGATTTAGAGTCTTTAAGGAAATTGTTTAATGCTTTAGGAGTTAAAGAAGGTGAATAGAAAGGAGGGATAAAAGATGGAAGAGAGACGTAAATTCAATCGTTGGTACGTAGAGGAGGAAGAGAAAGCAGTTATCGCCTGCGCAGGAGTCAAAGAGGAAGGAAAGATTATTGACATCAGTGCAGGAGGAATGAAGATTACCCTTTCTCGTCCTGTGGAGATAGGTTCGATTGTCTCCGGAGAATTCAAAATTCTTTCTACTATAAGCCCTTTTTTTGTTAGAGGTAAGGTCAGCAGAGTGATTGAGAAAGAAGGAATGTGGGAAGTAGCAGTTGAATTTGAGAAAGTAAGTACCCTACCTTTAGAAGCTTAATTTCTTAGTTAATTTAGAAGTTTGATCTTCTGGATAACGGAGTGTTATCCTAAAATCTTTGCCTCAAAGGAGGAGGGGTGTCTTTTTATATAATTTTAACCCGGATTTTGCATTAGCAAAATCCGCCCAAAGGGCAGCCCTTTATTCTTCATAGGAAGAAATTCATTCGTAGAAATAAAGGGCTCAGGTTAACCCAGCCCTTTCAGAAGAAAGGGCTGTCCTTCGGATAAATTTCCCCGTCTGCTAAAAGCATATGTAAGTATCGGCGGGCAGGCCTGCCTACCGTCAGGCAGGTAATGAAAAATTTGGGCTTAAGTTTGAAGAGAGCTAGCCTCTTCGGCGGTCGATTATATACAA
>QNCE01000097.1 GCA_003644405.1 Candidatus Omnitrophota bacterium
AGGGTCGCCTGGCTGTGGCTTAAGCCGGATATCTCCGTCCCTGTTTGGCAGGTCAAGAGCAGTTAACTGCCCATCACCATTGGTATCTCCCACAGCCATCCTGTTAGTCTGCAGCTGGTTATACACCCCGTATGGTGAAGGATAATAAGTGGTGACGGTAATTGATTCTTCTCCTCCACCGCCTCCTTCTTGAGCAAAACAATACAAACCACCAAAAATCAACCCCACTACCAAAACTATACTTTCAAAAATAACCCTCCCATACATCAGTCACCCCCTTCTATATCCTTTAGAATTTGTTTCAGCTCTGTTTTTAGTATTGGAATATCTTTTTTAGCCGTAGCCCAGACTGCATTGATATCTACGCCAAAGTAATCATGAATAAGTTTGTCTCACATTTCTGCTATGTCTTCCCAGGGGACATCGGGATATTTGTTTCGTAGAAAAGAGGAAATCCTTCATCTCATTTTTAATTTTATCTTTTAAATAGGGACTGATAGAGGCCTCAGTTAATAAATCTGTTTTCCTGCCAAAACCTCTGAAAGTGCTCTTTCAATCCTCACAATATCAAACAAACCCTTAGGTTTTGAAAAACGAACCCAAAGGTCAATATCGCTTTCTTCTGTAAAGTCTCCCCTTAGAAAAGAACCAAATATCGCCAAAAATACAATGTCATTATTTTTGCATATTTGGAATAACCTCTCTTTATTATCAATAGCTCTCATCACTTCCACTTTTTACCCAACAGAAATCTCCAATCTGCTTTCCAAAATAAGGACAGACACTTATTTTTTATTTTTTCTTTCTTCTTAAAAGTTAAGTGGTTAAACACTATACTATATTCGAAAGTTTTGTCAAAAATGTGTGCTGTAAAACGTTAACTATATATTTTAAAAGTAAGAAATCAGGCAAAAAACAAAGTCTACTAATTTTAGTGCCCGTATTATTGTAGTCTCATTAAAAGAGAAAATAATCTGAATTTACCCTGATAAACTAAGAAAAGTGGACTTCTATCTCTCTAACTTTAGCCTCTCTGATTTTGTAACTTAAAGGGGGCTTAATTAAAGAATCTTTTAAAACTGTTTTTTGGTTGCCATCATCTATTATTATTTTTTCTATTTTTATATTCTCCGAGTAAGTATTCTTTCTTTTAGGATTGTAATAAATTACAAGAATTGAAGAAAATAATTTAAAAGCAAAAGTATTTGGTTCCAGTTTCCTAACCTTATTATCTAAATTTATAGTTGTTCCTCTTTTAGTAAATAAGTCTCCTTTCAGTATCGGAGAAAATTTAATACAAAAATTGTTATTCTTGTCAACAAAAAATGGATTTTTACCTAAACACATCAGAATCCATATATTCAGTACCTCACTGGTAGCTCCAGTTAACCTGGCTACAAATCCCTTACCCCACAAACTTTTATCAGGATACACACTGCTTACTATAAAAGATGAGTTCTCCAATATACTTCTACCGTAGGCTGTAGGATTAAGAAAGCATATTCCACATTTAAATATCTCTTTGTAGAATTCTTCGTAAAGACCATTTTTTAATAATTCTAAAAGATACTTATATTCCATATGCAACCAAATTGACTCATTCTCAAGCCAACCCCGGGGAAAAATCCTGCTCCTTCCTATCTCTAAAGGGCACTCTTTTAAAGAAACGTTGAGACGGTACATCTTTAATTTTTTATCGTAAAGACTGGTTTTTTTTACTTTTCTGTACAACTCTACTTCTTTATTTACCCTTAAAGCATGGACCGGCGCTTCTAAAAAAAGAGGTAAAGGTTTTAAAGTAACCTTTTTAGGTTTTATATATTGATACTCTTCTAATTCATACTCCTTTATCTGGTAAGTAAAGTAACTAAAATAAACTCCTGTTTTTTTATCTTTCGCCTTACTTATTCCAATATCTAATTTTTTCACAACCTTATCCAGAAATTTCTCCAAGTAAGATAAATTTATAATTACCTGTTTTCCCTCTATACCCCAAAATACCTTTTTTCGAAACTCTTCTTTTAGAGAGTTAGCTCTTTCCCACCATAAGAGATCATTAGCTCTCTTATTTAGATAGTCATCGAGAAGTTTTTCCACATCTATAAGGAAGTTAAATATCTCTTTAGAAATTCTTACTTTTTTACTGTTGTTTTTTACTATACTTTTTAATAAAAGAACTGCTCTTTTTAACTCAAATGTTTCGCAAAGAGATGACCCAAAAAGAGCAGGCAATCCATTTAATGAGTCGCACCATCCGGGTTTGTCTGCTTCCATCTCTATTCCCATACCTTCAAAATCAAGACTGGTAATTTTATTAAGAATTAAGGTTAGTAACTTCTCTACAAGATTAGCTTTATAAACCTTACCTTTACCATAATTTGTTCTGAGAAAATTTTTAAATCTTTTTCTAGATAGAATTAATTCTTTCTTTTCAGGAACTTCTTCTAAAGAGTTTAATTGAAGAATCCTTTTATCCTTTAAAATATAGCGATACCTTCTCTCTTTAACTCTAAATTCATCATCCCAAAACATAAAATCTGTATTCAGAAATAACTCTTCTTCTTTATCTGGATAGAAATATAAAAAACCTTCTATCAGGTCTAAATTGTAATGCCAATGGTCTATCCAGAAACCATCTTTAAACTTAGCTTCTGGTTCTGATTTTGCTTTTTCCAGAATAAGATTAGCTAATTTTTCTCTATTCTTTACCTTAATCCTTCTCTCCTCTAAGAGATTAAAAAACTCCCCTAAATAAAATCCATCTTTCAGCAGGAAGAGTATATCTTTTTCTTGGGGTATGGAGTGTTTTTTGAGGATATTTTTCGCTACTTTCTCACTTTCAAAGAATAACTTCTCTCCCCTTACTAAAAGAGGATTGTAGCCATCCATTCTAATTAAATTCATAAAGTAAATCACATTTTTATGGTAAAGATAGGGATTAAAAAATAGATCCATTCTTCTATTTTGATTTATATCCCTATAATTAGATTCTCCTTCAGAAAAGTAAGAAGGTAGGAGTCTAAATTTATTATAATCTCTTTCTAGGTCACCGTGTTTTCTGGAGAAGAGGTAATAAACTCTACTGTTATCAAATTTAAAAGGATAGCCACCTCTTAAAATATTATCCAAGTAACTAGATTTTATATACTCATTAAATCTATAGGAGGAAGAAATGCACCAGGCATTATTTTTAATACTTTCTATAATCTCTTTATTCTCTTCTTTTTTTCTATCTACAAAATCGGTATTAATATTTTTCAGTTTTTCTTTAAAACCACTCATTTTAAACAGAGCACCAATTAAAGTATAAATTATAAGTTCCTCGTTGTAATTTAAAACTTTTTTTAAAAAGCCAAAGCCACAAGGTGTCTTTCCGCACAATACTTGGTTTTTGAAAAGATTTATTTTTTTATCTAAGAAAACAACCGGTATATTGAATGTTGTATCCTCTCCGAATATCTTCTGAGGATCTACAATAACTTTTGGCTGGGTTTCTTTATTATCACAAAAAGGATAATAGAAATTAGTTCCTTCTATATAATGAATAGCTGATACATCTTTAGGATCTACGATTAATCTGAAGAGAGCGATTTCTTTGTTGCTTATCTTTTTAATCTCGGAATTCATCCAGGCCTGTAGGGTATGTGAAAGGTATTTAAGAAAGATTTCACGTGAACCAAAAGGTATAATTCTTGCAAGACCGTCCAGAATTTTTAACTTCAGCTTCTTCTTGGAATTGTTTTTTATTTTTAAAATTCTAACTAAAGAAGCAAAAGGCATATTGGGGAGGGTAAAGTAGTTCACAGAAAATTTTAATCCCAGATAGTGATTCTCTTCCTCCAGAGTTAAATCATAACTGGTTATGATCATCCTTTCCTGTTTAGAGTAACCAAAATTTAATTTAAAAGGCTCATAGTAAAACCGGTCATCTAACTTGATAAAAGTCCTAAAGCCTAAAATGGGAGAAGCCTGATAGGCTCTATCCGCGGGTAGAAATTCTAAAATGGAGTGATTTTTATCTTTTACCCCAAAACTTATCATGCATTGTCCACGATTTACATAAAATGCCCATAAAGGTATGCCCCAAATACCACTTATTGCAGGAAGAAAGTTAGAGAAGGGATAAGCTTTATTGTAATTTTCTATTATGAACTTACCTTCTCTATCCAAAAGGTACTTAACCATAAAGTTTTAGCACCTCCTCTAAAGTCGAGATTACTTTTACATCACCAAACTTTTTCCTTATTGTATTTAAAGAAGTTGACCCACCTTTTATGAAAATACTATCTATGCCAGCACGTTTGGCTGCTTCTAAATCTATATCCATATCACCTATTACCACCGCATCTTTTTTAGGTAACTTAAATTTCTTTATGATCTTAAATATAATTTGAGGATGAGGTTTTATTTTTTTGACACTATCTGCACACAAAACAAAATCAATATATTTTGCGATATTTAATTTTTTTAAAATAGCTTTAGTAAATAGAGTGGGTCGATTGGAGGCTAAAGCTATAATTTTTTTCTTCTTTTTAAGAAGATAAAGAAGTTTTTTTGCGAAAGGTTTTAATCTAACGTATCGAAGTAAACTATTTTTGTGATGCTTACGGTAAAGCTTTAAGGCTCTTTTTGTATCTTGTTCTTTAAAAAATGATTTTATAAACAACTCATCCCCCCATCCAACCGCTCTTTTTACTTTAGCATAGGAAACCTCTTTGTATCCTAATTTCTTAAGAGTGAAATTCAAACTTTTCTGAATCGCCTGATAAGAATCCACCAATGTCCCATCTAAATCAAAGATAAATAGTTTTTTCATTTTACAAAATCCTGTGGGTTAAGTACACCGCCGGATACAATGAGACGTATACCTTCTTCAA
>QNCE01000098.1 GCA_003644405.1 Candidatus Omnitrophota bacterium
AATTTAGAAAATCTCATCATCTCAAAGGACACTCCTTATTATGTAAAAACACAAGCGATTCGAAAATTAAAAAATTTAGCCTATCAAGGGGACCAGCGCGTCTACCAGGTTTTAGAAAATCTCATCATTTCAGATGCTACTTCTTTTATTGTAAAATCGCAAATAATTCAAGAGCTAAAAGAATTAGCTCTTCAAGGGTACCAGAGTGCCTATCCATCTTTAAAAAATCTTATCCTTTCAGATGCTATTTCTGATGATGAAAAATTACAAATGGTTCAGATATTAACAGAATTAGCCTTACAAGGAGATCAGACCGCTTATCAGGTTTTAGAAAATCTCATCACCTCCTCATTGGAAAATGAGAGAGTAAGGAATGTTTTATACAGGAATTTTAGCTCTCAATTACAGAATTTAAGTCCAATAGGTAATATTAATAAGATAATAAAGGTTTTAGAAAACCTTAGAAGGCTTGTCCAGCAGGGCTCGATTCAGGAATGTTTTACACCCCTAATAATGCCTCGATTTGAGTCTTACGACGAAATTAGGAGGATCTTGACTGTTTTAGCCAATAATATTGTTAGATTAAGTGAACTTTCTCCTTTTTATGTAGAGACCCTGCTTAATTCTCTGATTATTGAGCTAAATGTTGATGCCATAAATACTAACTGGGGAGATATAGAAGTAATATATCCTCTAATCTGGGAGAATCGTAACCGGCTAATTGAGACAGTAATCAACAATGAACTTCCTGCTTATATAAATAGATTAGTTAGGGTAATGATTTCTAAGCTACCCAGAGAGGGGACAAGAAGCTTAGAGAGTTTTGCTACTGAGGAAGGAAGTATCAGGAATCTTGCCTTAATAGTGGAGAATGATATAGGAATGGTAGGTAGGCAACTTTATGAGGGTGAGTTTCATGACCAGATTCATAACTGGCCGGGCAGGCAAAATCTTACCCTGGTAAGAAGTATAATCAATGAGTTCAGGCAAGAGGGCAGAAGACCGCCAGCCAGCCTTTTAGAACTACAAGAGGCATTAGAAGAGTTATATGAACCTCGTCCAGAGCAAATTGAGGGGCAGATTACCATCTGGAGAAAAAGGATCAACCAGGACAATATCAATAGAGCTCTTTTAAAAGAGGTAAATAGTCTTATAGATTTATTACAGTTAGAAGCAGGACCGGCTGATGCTGTTGCTAAAAGGGTTACGGATATAAGAAGAAGACTCCAGGAGGAGATAATCTATAATGTTCAGGTAGATAGGGATTCTCGTATTGCCACTTATATGTTTGATATATATTTAGAGAGTATAGAGTTTGCCCGATACGCTCAGTCCTTAGAAGGGATGGAGACAATAAATGAAGATAATCTTATTCAGGCAGTTGAGCTGGTAAATTCATTAATCTTAAGCGCCCGGTTAAATAGACTGTGGATAGATAGAATTCCATCTGAAATAATCAGAGAAGAGGGCGCTGTTGCGAAATGGCAAATTTGGCGATTTCTTCAAAAAATTATCCTTATTTTTCAAAGGCTTTTTGTCCATAGGATTACGAAAAGAGCTATTTTGCAACAGCGCCAAGAGGTAGAGTTAGGTATATGGGATATTCAAACCCTATCTGAGGAGATAAGAAAGATTGGTCAGATGCTTACTGGAGTAAAGGTAATTGATGGTCAGCCCAAGCCTGTTCTTCGTGAGCAGATTGTTCATAGATTAGCTACTAGAGATAGGTTGCTTTTAGATAGAGTTAGAGAGATGGGACTAACCCAGGAGGAAGCACCATCTGAATTAAGCAATTCCCTGATTAGAGAAACAAGTATTTTTCTTTTAGATAATCTTTTAGAGAGGTTTATACCATTCTTAGAAAACAGGAAATTCACTATAGGATTTGGAGAGGAGAATTCAACTGATATAACTTTAACTGGTGGAAAGGGCTCAAGCTTATCTGAATTGGCTAATCTCAGTGGAATAAATGTCCCCCAAGGTTTTATAGTAACAACCTTAAGTTATGATAGATTTATTGAGTATAATGAGTTAATAGGTTTAATAAGACAATTAGAGAATTTATCTGATGAATGGGTGAAGTTAGAGCTGACCAAAGGTCATCCTTTAGGGTTAGCCGAGGAGAAGATTTCAGATATTCTGCAAGCACAAAGGCATCTGCAAAGACAGATAAGCACTCAAGGAGAGAGAATAAGAGAGGCAATTCAGAGAGGTGCAATTCCCTCTGAAGTAGAAAGAGCAATCAGATTAAGATACCGCCGCTTTAGTGAAGAAATTGGGGAAGAAAACCCAGCTGTGGCTGTTCGAAGTTCAGCTACTGCCGAGGATTTACCCTCTGCCTCTTTTGCCGGTCAGCAAGAGACCTATCTAAATGTAGAAGGAGAAGAGAAACTTATAAATAAAATAAGAGAATGCTGGGTTTCTCTTTATGGAGAAAGAGTCATAGATTATCGTAATACCCAGCGCGCTTTAATGCTTAAAAAAGAGATAGAACAGAGTGATATTACTGTGGAAGAAGCTTTAGAAAGTTCCATATTTAAACATTCCATGGTGAAGTCAGCCGTTGTAGTGCAGAGGATGATTGCTTCTTATGCCGCTGGAGTAGGGTTTGATGTGGACAGAACCACAGGCAGGCCGGCAATTTATATTGAAGCAAGCTATGGCTTGGGAGAGGCAGTAGTCAGTGGGGAAGTAACCCCTGATTCCTATGTTCTAAATATGAACACCTTAAAGATAACTGAGCGAACTTTAGGAGAAAAGGCAAAGAAGATGGTTCTCAGTGATCAAGGAACTGAATGGGTAGATACTTCAGAAGAAGAGAGGCAGCGATTCAGTGTTTCTGATGAGGAGGTGATAAAAATTGCCACTTCTATAAAGACTATTGGTCAATATTATCACCAGAAGCACGGTTATAGATATATAGACACTGAATTTGCCTTAGATGAACAGGGAACTCTATATTTCTTACAAGTCAGGCCAGAAACAGTATGGGCAAATAAGGAAGGCTCAGAAGTAGAACAATCAGTAATTTTCCAATCAGCAAAGATAATTTTTAGAGGAGGACGCACTGGTTTTCCAGGGATTGTTACAGGAAAAGTGAGGATTATGGACAATCCCAAAGGCGAAATAGGTCAGCAGGATATTTTAGTAGTCAAAACTACCAATATTAACTGGACACCTTTAATAAGAGAAGCGATTGGTCTTATTACTGAACAAGGTGGAGTAAGTTCCCACGCCGCTCTTATGAGCAGCGAGTTAGGTAAACCCTGCATTGTAGGAGCAGCCAATATCAAAGATATTCTTAGAAAGTATGAAGGGAAAGAGATTACTTTAGATGCTACTCACTGCTTAGTTTATGAAGGGAGATTTGACGGCGGAAATTTAAAAATTGAACAAGAAAAAATAAAAGAATTATTACTTAATAGTAAGATAGCGCCAGGATTGGGTATTGTAAGAAAAATGATATTGAAGGATTATAAAAGATTTATAAGTGAGATGACAAAAAGATTTTGGGGTATTAAGCATGATTGGGAATCATCAGAAAGCCGCACACAAAAAAGTGTTCCTTCTATTCTAGTAGAAAATCTTCCTATTTCCTCAAATGATAAAGTTCTTTTAATTCCCACTGGCTCAGGGGGGTTTCTTAGTGCAATAGGAGAAAAAACAAATAAGGTAGTAGGTGTGGATGCCAGCAAGATATCATTAATGAGTGCTGGATGTCGAAGTATCTACTCAGCTAAGCAAATGGAGGAAATAATTGGTAGAAATAAAATTAAGGCAGCCATCAACTATGGATGCAAAGATGCAGCAGAAGAGATATCTAATGAAATTGAAAGAATGTTTAAGGAAAATAGACGAGAAATTTCTGAAAAAGCCAGTTTAATTATCGGTGAATTTAGTCAACTTCCGATAAAATTATACAGTTTTGATGTTGTCATTATTCATGATATAGTTACTGTACTTGGAACTTTACCAGAATGGACTTACTTACCCCAATTTATTTTAACCACTAAGGAAAGTGGCAAAATAGTAGAAACATTCGTTGAGGAAGGGGATAGATTATTTAGTCAACATCTTAAGCTATTTCAGAATTATCTAAACAATATAAGGGTTAAAGAGATTTCTGCTGCGAAGTGGCCAAAAATATTCTTAATAGGAGAAGTAACAAAAGAATCACAAGAAAAAGCATTTTTAGATGTGCTTGTTTCTGAGTTATATATGCAGGAGCTATCTATCAAAGAAATTTCAGATATTTTAGGTGTTAAAGAGGAGATTGTTTCTGAATCGATTGATCGATTATTTGATTATTTAAGGTTTGGTTATTTAAGGATGGGAGGAAGTTTTTGTGAAGAGGAAACTTTAATGGGTATAGAGAAAAAGCTCACTGAAAAAGATATATTAGTTGCGAATAGGTGGTTTAAAAATATTTTATTAAATTTGGTAGAGAAACATAATAGAGAAATTAGTAATCCATTAAAGCAATTGGAGCTTGGAGATAACCAAGACGGAGGGAAGAGATCTATTGCGAATAAAGGAGAAGGCTACGTTTTGGATTTAGAAGAGGTTAAGAAATTATCCGAAAAGTTTGCCTACGAAGAGATTCCCGGTTCCCTCAAAAGCCTCGGCATTCCCACCGCCAAAGAAGATAAAGAAGCATTTAAACAGGCAAAACAGAAAGAGAGTTTGTGGTTAAGACAAGCAGATAAACTTCCTCTGGAAACCAGAACAATAAAAGGAGAAAAGA
>QNCE01000099.1 GCA_003644405.1 Candidatus Omnitrophota bacterium
AAAAGAAATTTTATCATTTATATAATCTAAACTAGAAGCATTAAAGTGTTTACTTTCCTGATGGCGATAATTTATAAAAGTATTAATCTTTCTTATCCAATCCCATCTTTTAGACAAACCTACTCCCAATCCATGAAAGCGATATTGAGAAATTCTGCCTAATTCATTATAAAGATTGTAATCAAATCTTAAAGAAGCAGAAGGCGAAAGCGTAAAAATAGTATCCAAATCAAAATTAACATTCCAGCGATTCTCATTTTCAGGGCTGGGGAAAAGTCTATCCCGAAAAATATCTAATCTACTTGAAACATTAATATTTTCTTGAGGAGACATCTTTAAAGTAAAAAGTCCCCCTATTTCTCCCCTCCGCCAGCCATAACCGGTGGAGGAAACAAAATCCTTATCAATATTTCTTAACTCTGCTGTCCAGAACAAATCAGGGGTATGGTAAATGAGATTCAATAAATTTGCAAGAGTTTCAGAATCATAACTGAGTGTATACCCTAAATCCAAATGCTCAAAATGTCTTCGCGCTTCTAAATTATAATTATACTCATTTAAATAATCCTCTCTTGCTCTACCCCAGCCTCGCGTTATAGTAAATTCACAATTAGCTTCTGATGAAGGGTAATAGTTTAAATCTAAACCGGCTAAGAAAGAATTCTTAACTTTAGCCAAGCCCGGTGAAAGACCTCCGTATCTGCCTCCCCCTTCTCTCCCCCAGAATATGGTATAATCTAACTTCTTATTAAAAGCAGGAGAGTTAAGCATAACTCCTCTTAAAGTTGCTGAGCCAAAAGAAAGATTAGAAAACCCAGGAGTATAATCAAAAGCTCTCAAAGTAAAATCTTCAAAAGATCCTATTCTTCCTTCAGTTAAGTTAACACTCACATATGTAAGGTCTGTTGTCTCCTTTAAACTACGCACATCACAGGTAGCATCAAAATTACCATATGGAGTAGGTCCTTCTAATCTTAAAGCGTGAGAATAGGCGTAAGATTCTCTTTCTAAATTATCTAATCTCTTCCCTTTCTCATACAAATTCCAATCAAAGTTATACCTTAATTTAAAAGTCTTAGCTCTTTCCTCGGCTAAGCGAAGCTCCTCCTCAAGTGTGGGGCCGGTAGGCTTCGGTAGAGAACATAAAACATTAAACGTCCATCGGCCTGAAATATCCCAGAGATGGAAAAAAGTAACTCCTATCTCTTGACCTTTAACAATTATCTCATCAGGACTTTTGCGTTCCACAGTAATTATATTTGGAGAAATAATTAACCAATGAGTAATCTGTCTTCCTTTGATAATGATAGATTTACCTTTTTCAATCTGTAATTTTGTATTAGGCTGAGTTGCTTTAATAGCCTCATCTAAAACTATTTCTGGAACAACTATAGTTATTTTTTTCTTTTTAAATTTTTTCCTCATCTTAGCCATCCATCTATCTAAGGCTTTTCTTATAAGAATCTCCCTTTTGGATGGAATTTTTACTAACTTATAGGAAAATCTTTCAGATGAAATTTTTCCTCGAGATTCAAATTTCTCTAAAGTTTCAGCTATAATCCTCTCTCTTCTTTTAATTTTCTCAATATATTCTTGAGCTTCTTCTAAATCAGGATTAATTAAAAGTGCTTTTTCAAACTCCTCTAAGGCAGCTTTATATTGACCTCGCAAATAAAATTGCTTTCCCAACTCCAACAAATATTTAGGGGCAACTCTATATTGGGCAATGACGGAAGGAATAAAATGGATAAAAATCAAAAATGCTATTATCCAAATTGAGGAATTTTTTTTTATCAAATCTTTCATCTTTTATTAGCATCTCATTTTGAAGAGATTATTTCTATCTTGCCCCATTCAGATACTTTAATGGTCTTCTCAATTACATTTACACTACCATCTTGATACTGTAAGGTAATCACCAAGTCATAAAAACCAAGCTCAAGTCTACAGGAAGCATCTGCTTTTAACTTGGCAACATCTCCAGGAAAAGTATAAATATCGTTAAATTTACCTCTTGCATAAACCATACCTTTTTTATCAATAATATGAAATGTTCCTTTACAGGTTATATCCGTATTCCCAATATTATTAAAATCTGCTTTTATCTTTAACTGTCCTCCTTCTTTCTTTAAAGATAAATTTTCTATTTTAGCTTTTCTTATAATAGTGCCTTCAGACTCAATATAAAACAGAGAAGCTATTCTTACCGCTACTCCTATCCCTACTCCTTTCTCCACCTTAGGTTTTTCCAACAACTCTTCAAAAAATAATACTGAGAAATGCCCTCCTTTAGCATATTTAGGAATTTTGACCCTGTAAGTAACTAACTGAGTTCCATAAGGAGGGATTTTGAATTCTTTAGGCAAGAAACTTATCCAAGAAGAAGCAGAGAAAGGCAAACTTCCTGCAGGTTTGAATTCTTTGGAACCATCAAAAGGAGGCAGATACCGCCAATCTTCTAAATAAACTCTTACCTGTTTAGGTTGTGAAGAAGGGTTGGTTACCTTAATTAGTCCGGTTTTTTCTTCTCCTGGAGGAATACTTATTCTTATCTTAGGACTATCAATACTTAGAATCTCAACAGCAAAAACAGACGGATTCAGAAGAAAAATTCCTATTAATAACAAAGATAAACCAATCCTTCTCATCTACAAACTTTCTTTTTTTATTCTAATTTTATTCTAAATTATCTAGTAGAGATGGTAATAGTTACTATCCCTGTGTAAGTTCCTGGAGGTTGATCTAAAGGTATCGGCTCAAAATCACTATATGGGTCAGAACCATCCTTCTTTTTAGGTGGTATACTATAATAGGCTCGGATTATCCTTGCGGTTGCTGTCCCTGACTCACTGGAATAAATAAGTTTATCTGTAGCAATTGCAGGACCTGGCGTGCCTAATTGTGCACCATTAGGCATCTGTCCTTGTTTCTCGCTACCTCCTGGCCATTGCCATTCATCATCCTCACTATAAGCAGGAGTCAGACCAAAACTTCCTACAGGCAATGTACTACTTCCAGAAACAAGCCCTGTGCAAGTACTTTTTATCTCATAAGGCTGTCCATAAGGCTGAGCATAGATCACTACACAAAAACCAGCCTTACTGAACCATAAACCAGCCTCTGAACCATCATCAAAAGTATGCTTTAAAGTCCCAAAATTCATCGAGGTTTCTTCAGTAGAATTAGTCCAAGGATTATTATCAGGATCGCCATCGGTAAACTTCAAAATAGTAACACTAATTTCTGGCGAACCATCCGGCACTTCAGCTGAAACTCCAATATTAACAGAAGAAGCTGCCCACAAAGAACTCATACCCACCAGCAGTAATCCTGCTGCTAAGATTGTAAAAAATGAACCCAATCTCTTCATTCTCTTCACCTCCTTTTAAATTTCCAAAATTGAGTAAACAATCCTGGTAAAATAGTCGCCCGGTTTTAGATTTAAAGGAGCCTCTAACTTATAAATAACCTTAAATTTGTCTGAAGAACCGTTACTATCCGAAACAAACAAAACCATTTCTCCTTTTTTTACTATTGTATTCTTAGGGTATTTTAAACTACCTTTAGTGTTTATAGATTCTGTTCTTAAACTGAGATGCTTAAGAGGTATTTTGTCCCCTTCTTTGTTAACAAGTTCAGAGATTATCTTCTGGCTTACTTGATAAGGTTTTCCTAAATTAGTCTCTATTTCTATAGTAACCTCATTAATTTTTGGGGATTGTAACGGCTTCAGATTTTTAAATAAAATTACTCCTTCTGTCTCAGGAGTGACTTTTAAATTAAATATAGAAGGATTTTCTACCTCTAAAGGTAATGTATCTATATATCTTACAAATGAACCAGGAATCTCCAAAAAATACTTTATATTTGTTCTATATTTACCCACCTTTTCTTTCTCCAACTCTTCTAAATTATACCTGATTATAAAATCCTCGGACTCTCCTCTCCAGGAAGTATAAATTACCTCTTTTCGGGAAGATAACGCCAGCGGTTTCAATACTCCCTCACCTTTTTTTACTTCCTTAGTGAGAAATTTTATCTTATCATAGGCTAATTTATCTCCCTCTGAATTGATAAGAGGCCCGGAGACCAGCTGTAAAATTTGAAATTTTTTACCTAAGTTTCCTTTAATACTTACTAAGACATCAACAGATTTTTTCTTTTTAGGATTTAAATAAATCCTTCTTCCCTCTAAAGTCTTTATCTCTATTTTAGGACTCTGCTGCTCAACTTCAGCAAAGATATTCAATATCACCCTTACCGGACTTTCAGCTGAATCTATAGGCTCCAAGATATAAACGATTTTTCCCCGATAAAAACCGGGCGCTTGTTCAGGAGTAACTTTAAGACTATAAACTAAATTAAAAGAATCTGAATTTCCTTGGGGATCAGACGTATAAATGATAGTTCTTCCCAAAGAAACAGGGATTTCTCTTTCTAACAGAGTTCCATATCTATTTGTTCCTCTTATCCCATATACTGAGAAACTGTTTTGAGGGATTCTTCTTCCTTCACTATTAGTTAAGGGTTCTAGTAATACTTGAATTAAACGATATCGTTTACCGAGAGTGGTGGATGTAATCTTTACTATTACTTCTTTATTTACCTTTCCCTGAAATATCTTTCCAAATCTTAAGTCATATCCCCCTTCATAAGGAACAACTGATAGCGAAAATTCTGCTTTTACTCCTTCCAGATAACAAAAAAAACTTATTAACATTAACC
>QNCE01000100.1 GCA_003644405.1 Candidatus Omnitrophota bacterium
ATATAACGGTACAGGCTCCTAATGGAGGAGAAGACTGGCCTGTAGGAAGTTCACAGAACATCACCTGGACTAAAAAAGGAACTATTGGTAATGTTAATATCTATGTAGACTATGATGGTGATGAAACCTATGATGAATTATTAGGAACAGTTGACAGTGAAACTACTACTCTGTTTAACTGGGATATCCCTGATAATGTAACTAACAATGCCAAGATAAAGATAACTGATGCTGATAATGAAGCTAATGTCTATGATGAAAGTGATGATTATTTCCATATTGCTGCTACCTTTACTATAAATACTCCTGGCGAAGGAGAAGTATTGGAAGTTGGTTCTTCTTATGATATAACTTGGATTCGTCAAGGATCTGCAGTAACCCAAGTAAAGTTAGAGTACTCTTCCGATGGCGGAGCATCTTGGAATTTGATAACCGATTCTGCTTCTAATTCTGGAGTTTATCCTTGGACAGTACCTGATGCAATTTCTACAAGTTGTAAGGTAAAAATATCTGATCCTAACAACCCCAACGCCTTTGATGAATCCACAGGATATTTTAAGATTAGAGGAAAACTCCAGGTAACTTCTCCCAACACAGGTACAGAATCTTGGGATGTAGGTTCAACTTATCCTATAACTTGGATAAGAACGGGTTCTATAGCTACTATAAATATCTTCTATTCTCATGACAATGGGAGTAGTTGGACAAAGATTAATCCTACAGCAGTAGATGCCTCTCTAGAGAGTTGGGATTGGGCTATCGATGAGACCATTCCCATAAGTAATCGAGCTCTTATTAAAATAGTAGACACTTCTGACTCTACAGTCTATGATACTTCCGATAATACCTTTGAGGTAAAAGGGAGTCTTCATCTGACCGCTCCTTCTGATTCAGGGATTTCTCTCTCGGTAGGTGATAACTATACTATTACTTGGGAGAAGTATGGAGCGGTAGGAAATATTGATATCCATTACTCTACTGATGGAGGAATTGCAGGAGGAGGGGCCTATCCTGACGGCAATTTAATTACCACTGTTCCCGCGGATGATTTAAGTTTTGTTTGGTCAGTTCCTGATGCTATTGGAACAAATTTGAGGATAAGAGTAAGAGCAGTAGATAACTATAACGTATGGGATGAGTCAGATAATCCTTTTGAGATTAAAGGAAAAGTTACTTTAAATCAACCTTTAGGAGGGGAGGTTTGGTTTGTAGGAGATACTGAACAGATAAAATGGACTCCTACAGGGACCTATGCTCAAGTAAAGCTAGAATATTCTACCAATGGATTTGCTGATGAACTTCAGACTCATCAGATAGCTATAGTTGCTGCCGGTGAAAGTGGAGTTATCCAAAGTTACGATTGGACTGTTCCTGATGCTATTGGAACCAATCTGAAGGTAAGGGTTTCTGATAACAATAATCCTGCAGTTGTAGATGTTTCTTCTAATCCTTTCACTATAAAAGGAAAGCTAAAGCTTACTTCTCCTGATGGAGGTGAAACTTGGGTAGTAGGAGAGGTTCACAACATCACTTGGCAGAGAACAGGTTCTATTCAGTATGTAAAACTGGAATATTCTACTGATGGAGGTACTACTTTTCCTAATGAGATAATAGCTTCAATCGATGCTTCAACAGGAACCTATGCTTGGACTATTCCTGATGCCATTGGGACAAACTTGAAGGTAAGAGTTTCCGATGCTTCCGATGCTTCTGTTTTTGATGTCTCTAACGATACTTTCACTATAAAAGGTGCATTAACTTTGACTGCACCTAACGGGGGAGAAGCTTGGGAGGTAGCTAGTGTACATAGCATCACTTGGCAGAGAATCGGTTCTATTCAGTACGTAAAGTTAGAATACTCTTTGGATGGTGGTGTAACTTATCCTAACACTATTGTCGCTCAAACCGATGCTTCTAGTGAAAGTTATTCTTGGACTATTCCCGATAACCCCTGTACTACTGTAAAAGTTAAGATAACTGATACCTCTGATTCTTCAGTTTTTGATATATCAGATGCTAACTTTAAGATTATAGGATCGCTAACTCTAACTGCTCCTAACGGGGGAGAGAAATGGAAAGTAGGTGAGTCTAGAAAGATTACTTGGACCATGGTTGGTTCTATTGCTAATGTAAAGTTGGAATACTCTACCAATAGTGGCCAGAGTTATGACTATCTAATCGTCGCTTCAACCCCTGGGGGAGGATTAGAGTATTATTGGGATATTCCTGATAATGTTACAACTCACGCTCGAGTAAAGATCTCTGATGCTTCGGATATCACTGTATCCGATACATCCAACGATGATTTCAAGATTCAAGCAGTGTTTGATATAACTACTCCCGATGGAGGGGAAGTATGGGAAGTAGGTGAGGTAAAAGATATCACTTGGACAACTAATGCTACCGTTGCTAATGTAAAGTTGGAGTACTCTACCGATGGAGGAACAAATTGGGAGACAATAGTAGATTCTACTGCTAATACTGGAATATATTCCTGGACAGTACCTGATGCTATCTCTTCTACTGTAAAAGTAAAAGTCTCTGATGTTAATGATCCAGAAGCATTTGATACTTCTCTAGGTAACTTTAAGATAAGAGGCTCTTTAGATTTAACCTCTCCTGATGGAGGTGAAACTTGGGTAGTTGGTTTTCAGTATCCAATCACTTGGACTAAGAATGGAAGTATTTCTTTCGTAAAACTAGAATACTCTACGGACAGTGGAGTTACTTATCCTAACACAATTGCTGGTTCAGTAGATGCTAGTTTAGGAACCTATACTTGGACTATTCCTGATGATATCTCTGATACAGTGAGGGTAAAGATAACTGATACCTCTGACAGCACAGTCTTTGATACCTCTAGTAGTGATTTTTCTATAAAAGGAGCTTTACACCTGCTTTCTCCCAATGGAGGAGAAGAATGGGTAGTAGGAACTGCAGAAAATATTACCTGGGAGAGAACAGGATCTATACAGAATGTGAAGTTAGAGTATTCCACAAATTCTGGTACCACATTCCCTTATCTAATTGTTGCTTCAACTGATGCTTCTACAGGTAGTTATGGTTGGGATATTCCTGATGCTATCTCCAATACATTAAGGGTAAGAGTTTCTGATGCTTCTGATTCTACAGTCTATGATATTTCTGATGCAGATTTTATTATAAAAGGTGCATTAACTTTAAATGCTCCTAACGGAGGAGAGATTCTTTATGTAGGAGATCCTTATACCATTACTTGGACACGTACAGGAAGTATACCTGCGGTAAAATTAGAGTATTCAACGAATAGTGGAAGTAGCTATGACTATCTGATTGTTGCTTCTACAGATGCTTCTGTAGGAAGTTATAGTTGGACTGTACCTGATGCTATTGGTACACATTTAAGAGTAAAAGTTACCGATACATCTAATTCTACAGTATTCGACACTTCTGACACAGACTTTACTATAAAAGGAAAACTCAAACTTAATTCTCCCGATGGAGGAGAAACTTGGATTGTAGGTGATTCTCAAACAATTACTTGGACTCCTACAGGAACAATTAATAATGTAAAGTTAGAGTATTCAACTGATGGGGGAAATACCTATGCTTACACCATTGTTGATTCTACTCCAGGAATGACAGGAAGTTATTCTTGGACTATTCCCGACTCCATAGGAACTAATTTAAAGGTGAGAGTTTCCGATGCTTCCGATCCTTCAGTATATGATGAGTCCGATAATGTTTTTGAAATAAAAGGTTCATTAACTTTAGTTGCTCCTAATGGAGGAGAAGTTTGGGGAGTAGGTACAACCCAGAGTATTAGTTGGACAAAGACAGGTTCGATATCTACTATAGCTATTAAATATTCTACCGATGGAGGCCAGACCTATCCTAATACTATTGCTTCTTCTGCCGATGCTCAAACTGGTTACTATAACTGGGTGATCCCCGATGATATAGCCTCAACTTGTAAAGTTAAGATAATAAATAACGCTGATAGTTCTGTGTTCGATATTTCCGATTTGAATTTTAAGATAGTAGGTATTTTAACTTTAACTTCTCCTAATGGAGGAGAACGCTGGGGCGTGGGAACAAATCACAATATCACCTGGACAAAAGTTGGTTCAATTGCTAATGTAAGACTAGATTACTCTACAGATAGTGGACAAAGTTTTCCTTATACCATTGTATCTTCAACTTCTGCAGGAGCGTTAAGCTTCACCTGGACAATTCCTGATTCAGTAAGTAAGACCTGTAGAGTAAGAATATCCGATGCTTCAGATATTGAGGTGTATGACACATCTGATAATGATTTTACTATCCATGCTCGTTTTGATATAACCAGTCCTGATGGAGGAGAAGTGTGGGTAGTAGGTTCTACTCATGATATTACTTGGGATACTATTGGTTCAATTACAACAGTAAGGTTAGATTATTCTATTGATGGAGGGGTAAACTTCGATTATACTATCACTCCATCAACTGCTAATACCGGTTCCTATCCTTGGACTATCCCTGATGCCATTTCTTCTCAAGTAAGAGTAAGAGTAAGTGATTATAATGATTCTGATTCTTTTGCAATTTCAGAAGCAAACTTTAAGATTAGAGGAGATATAGAAGTAGTTTCTCCTAACGGTGGAGAAGCTTGGATCGTAGGTTCAACCCATGATATAACTTGGACTATAACAGGATCTATAACTGCTGTTAATATA
>QNCE01000101.1 GCA_003644405.1 Candidatus Omnitrophota bacterium
GTAGCTATGCCTGGACTATTCCTTCAGATATGGATGGAGAAAATCTTATTGGTACAGACAATCAGATAAAAATTATTCTTGATTATAATCCTTCTCCTCCTGATACAACGATTGAGAGTCAAAGCTCTAATTTTACTTTAAAAGGTCAAATATATAATGTAAGCCCTACAAGCTCGGAAACTTGGCTTCTAGGAGAGGCAAAAACAATCACTTGGGATAAGAAAGGACATTTCGGTTCAGGGCTTGATGAGGGGACAGTAGATATTCTTTACTCAAATAACGGTGGTTTATCTTATGAAATCACTATTGCTACTAATCAACCATCGGGAACCGACGCTTCTGGTGGCAGTTATGATTGGACCATTCCTAATGATACACCTTTATCTAATCCTACTTCCAAGATAAAAGTTGTTCAATCTAACGATTATACAGTGTACGGTGAGAGTACTGATTTTTATATGAAGGCTTCAATCGAGGTTGATGAGCCAATGGGAGGAGAGATTTGGCGTTATGGTGAATCCCATGATATAAAATGGACACCTCATGGAGCAATGGATTATGTAGTAATTAAGTATCAAGTAGATGGGGGTCCTTGGAAGTATGTACAAGGAGCAGCACCTACAGATAATTTACCTGCAGGAACTCCGGAAGTTCAGCAGAGTTTCTCTTGGACTATACCCGATGATTTAGGGAATAATGTCTTAATAAGAGTTGCTAACAAGGATGATGAGAATATTTATGGAGAATGTGCCGTTCCTTTTAAGATAAAGGGCAAAATTACAGTTACTGAACCTCACTCTGGTGAACCTCTTCATGTAGGGATACTTAAGGTTATTCAGTTCAACGTAGGTGGAAGTGTTTCTGGAACGATGAATATAAGAGTTTCTAAAGATGGTGGTACAAGTTACGGTGATCCTATAGGGACGGTTGATGTTAGTGGAGCAGGGACTTATTCTTTTAATTGGACACCTACTTCTAGTGATATTGGTATAAATAATGTGATTAAGGTAGGTTTGGTTGGAGATGAGGATGCTACTACTGGAACAGCAGGTAAATCAGGAGTATTCAGCGTAGGGGCAAATATTACTTTAAATTATCCTAATGAGACTGGTTTAACCTTTAATGTTGGTGATACAATTTATATCAAATGGACTCCTGATCCTACGGATTTTGGGAATGTTAATATAAGGTATGACACAAATAGTGGTTTGGGTCCAGATGGTATTGCAAATAGTGGCGATGAGTATCAGGGCTTTATTGTGGATGGTGTGGCTTCAGATAATATTCCTACAGGTGAGACTGAGATTGGTTATAAATGGACGATTCCTGATGTTCCGGGAATTGTAAGTCCCACTTGCAGGATAAAAGTTTATCAAGTAGGAAAGGAGAACGAGGTTTATGCTACCAGTAATTATGACTTTTCAATAAAAGGAACGATTACTTTAACTGGTGAAGCAAATGGAGAGGGTTCGCCTATCTGGGAGATAGGAACAAATAAGCAGATTACTTGGAATGCTGTAGGAGACATAACGCCGGTAGATATTTATTACACTTTAACGGGCGATGAGCCTTATGATCAGACTGTAGCTACGGGAGTTAGCGCTGGTTCAGGCGCTCAGAGTTATTTATGGCAACCTATCCCAGATGATGCCATTCCTAATGATAAGAATACTAATATAAAATTTAAAGTAGTTTCAGTCAACGATCCAACTATCTATGGAGTTTCAGCCAATCCTATAACTATTCAAGGGAAGTTAGTAATTAACCAACCTAACGGAATGGAGGTGTTAAAAGTAGAAAATCCCGATGATCCTAATGATAGTTATAACATCACATGGACGACCTATGGAAATATTTCTCAAGTAAAGTTAGCTTACGATACAAACAGTGGTTTAGGTCCCGATGGAGTGGCAGATACTGGTGACGAGTATCAGAATACAATTGCTGGAGGTCAGGCTTTAAGTAATGGAGATGGTTATCTCTGGGAGGTTCCTAATGCCATCGGTGATAAGGTGAGAGTAAAAGTTATGAGTGCTACATTTCCTAATGAGATTTACGATACCTCAAACGCTGATTTTACTATCAAGGGGAAGATTATAATAACCTCTCCTGATTCTTCAGTAAGTGGAGCTAACGCTTGGAAGGTTAATAGTACTTCCCTTCCTAGTACTCAAAATATTCAGTGGCGTAACTGCGGAGATTTAGGAGGTGTTTCAGGAACACTAACTATAAAGCATGCTTCTGATGGAGTAAATTATGATACCACTATAACTACTACAGCCCCAGGTAGCAATGGTCCTCAATCTCTTACTTGGACAATTCCTGATTCAATAGGGACAACTAATAGGATTAAGATTATAGATAACGATACAGTTTTACCTGCGGATTCAGCAGAGTCAGAACCTTTTGAAATAAAGGGGCAAATTAAAATAAAGATTCCTAACGGGGGAGAGATTTACTATATCGGTGGTTCACCGATTCCTGTAGAGTGGGACTATGCAGGTAGTTTGGGAAATATTGATATTTATTTCAGCTCTGATAAAGGAACCACCTGGGAGCCTACCCCAAGAGCAACAATACCTGTAAATACAACTCAACCCTATGATTTAACAGTTCCCAATATTCCTACGACGCAAGGGAAGCTAAAACTTGTTCAGGTTTCAGATACTTCAGTAAACTCGGCCACTTTAGACCCCGGGTTTGCTATAAAAGGAAATGTGACTTTGACTTATCCTAAGGATGAACCTACCCTGGTTAAGAAAGTAGGTGAAGATCTGACTATTACCTGGAATATTACCGGAGCAATTGAGAATGTGGCTATTGATTACGATAAGAATAGCGGAAATGATGGGTACTTAGGAGTAATTACTTCTTCAACCAATGCTTCTGCAGGTAGTTTTACTTGGACTATTCCCACGGATAACAGTGCTGTATCTGACCATGTAAGAATAAGAGTGAGAGATGCTTCAGATGCTACGGTTTACGACACTTCTATTTCTGATTTTAAGATTAAGCCAATAATAGAGGTTACCTCTCCTGCAGGAGGAGAGGAATGGATTGTAGGGACTCTGCAAACCATAAGTTGGAATCCTACCGGTTTTGCTTCAGGAGAGCAGGTAAAGATTGAGTATTCCGATGATGGAGGAAATACTTTTCCTGGTACAGGAGATTATGTTATCAATGCTAGTATATCTGCCTCTGCTCTAAATTATGATTGGTCTATTCCTACAACCGTTAATCTTTCTAGTCAGTGTGTGGTTAGGATCTCTAAAGTAGGAGATGCTGAAACTTACGATGATTCTAACTGGTTTACTTTAAAAGGAAAAGTGGATATTACTGACCCTGACGGAGGAAAAAATTTACCTATAAATAATATATATACAGTTAAGTGGAATACTACCGGAAATGTAGGTAATGTTGCTTTGTATTATTCTGTAGATGCAGGGCATAATAACTGGAGTCCTTGCCTAGATTCTTCTGATACACCTATTGAAGTTCCTGCATCTAGTGGCCAAGCGGATTGGAAGATACCTGATGCACCTTCTCCTACTGTAGCTGTAAAACTAGTTCCTACTACCTCCGGAGACCCTACTGATCAGAACATTTCTGATGGTGATAATGCTATAATTGGAAGTATCTTTATTCAGACACCAGATCCGGCAACTGGCGACACCTTAATAGTAGATAGTTCTTATACTATTTCTTGGACAAAGTTTGGGAGTATTGCTGCCTATGATGTTTATTACTCTTATGATAACAAGCAGAACTGGACTCAAATTGCTGATGATATAACTTCTACCAGTTTCTCCTGGACAGTAGAAGACCATATCTCCACTCAAGTTCATTTTAAAGTTGTAGATGCAAATAATCCTGATGTATATGACGAGACAGAAGGAGCTAGCACTATAAAGGGTTCTATTGATTTAACTGATCCTGACGGGGCAGAAACCTTAGTTGTGGGCGAACCTTTTGATATTACCTGGACAAAGCATGGTTCAATTGGAAACATAAAAATTGAATATTCTACCGATGATTTTAATCTGGATATCAGAACCATCAATGCTAGTTATCCTTCAGATTCTAGTCCTTACTCTTGGACTCCTGGCCCTGATGATATAACTAACGTTGATACTGTAAAGGTAAGAGTTACAAGTATCGGAGGAATTCCTGTATCAGATGTTTCACAAAACCCATTCAAGATTGTAGGAAAGATTTATAATGTTCAACCCTCAGGAAGTACAATTGTATGGCACCCACAAGAGACTAAGAGTATAAGCTGGAACCAAGCAGGAAATATCTCAGCTGTAGATATTAAATATAGAACTTCTGCTTTAGATACTTTTAATAAGACGATTGTAATTAATGATACCGGACATACTGATGGATCAAATACCTATCAGTGTATAGTTCCTGATGAAAACAGTGAGGATGTTTGGATTAGAGTTTACGATCACGATAATCCTAATGTATATGGAACTTCTGCTGAAGCTTTTTCGATCCGACCTGTAATTACTGTATCCAGCCCTACCTCAGGAGAGCTTATAAGAGTAGGTTCAAGTTATCCAGGAAAGATCCAATGGGATTTAGGTGGTTCTACTAAGGTAACCAGTGTAGATATATTATACTCCACCA
>QNCE01000102.1 GCA_003644405.1 Candidatus Omnitrophota bacterium
ATCAGTAATCGTCCCGTCTCCGTTATCTTTAAAGGCATACCTGCTGGTATCGCCAAAAGCAGGGTTATACCCTCCTCTTACTGCTCGTACATAGTAAGGAGTAGTATTGAGATAACATATAGCGCACCCGTAAGCAAAGTATATCCCCCATACAAAAGAGGTATCTTTAGCATAGGTGTCTTTTGACCAGTAAAAGTGTGGTTGAGTATCGGGGAAATACTTTGTATCTATTGCAGGAACAACACCACTGTAATCAGCGATAGACCTCAACTCTTCTCTGTTAGGAAGCCGCCAGTCAGAAAATCCTCCATATTCTATTTTATTTAGATAATCCACATACCTTTTAGCATCTTCCCAATTATACCTGTTCCCTCGGAAATTAAAATCTCCCGCATTGGGAGATTTTATCTCCCATATGAGACCGGTATTGTTATCCAGAACCATACGCACACCATCACTCCAGCCTGCTTCATCACTTACAGAATACCCTCCCTCTCGCAATTTAGTAAAGGAAGGAGTACCGATTACCACAGAACCATCCTGGCCGTAAAATCTCTCACCCTTACTAGGAACTTTTATAATGTTGCCATCGTAGTCGTAACATTTCTTTTGCCCCGTATGAGGGAATATAAACACCCTCTTCTGTACTTTGGGAGAAACAACGTTACGTACAGCCCGAAAGAGAAGTTTGGCAGACTTGCTGGCGTAGTATCCATCATAACCAAAACAGAAATTTGTCACCCAAACGTAAGTCTTCTCATACGGCGTTGAAGAAAAATAATGTAAAAGCGGTGGTTTAAGCCCTTTTGCAGGAAAATACTCTTTATGATACCACCAGCCATCTTTATAGGTTAAATCAAGTATCGTATTTAGTTCTTTTATATTAGGAAGTCGCCAGTCACTGTATCCAGCAAGACGCATATCCTTGCAATACTTAAGCGCCTGGTACCAATCCATCCGTTCATTTTCCTCCTTTTGCCACATAAGACCCGTACGCAAATCAGTAATTGTCCCGTCACCGTTGTCTTGAAACATTACCTTTTGTGGATCACCAAAATCCAAACTATACCCACCTCTTACTGCCCTTACACATTGTAAGCTTTTAGGAGTATAAGGAATACCACTCCCTAAGCCAAAAAAAATCCCCCACACAAAAGGAGGTTGCATCATATAAGGAACAGAAGTCCAGTAAAAAGCGACCTCACAGTTTGGAAAGTAAAACGTATCCACTGCGGGGTTAGTCCTGCCATAATCTATTATTGAACGTAACTCATCTTTATTAGGAAGCCGCCAGTCAGAAAATCCTCCATACTTGAGCTTGTTAAGCTGTTCTACATATTTTTTAGCGTCATCCCATGAATATCGTGCTCCACGAAAATTTATATCATCCTCTTTCGGCGACTTAACTTCCCATATAAGACCAGTATTATTATCCTGTACCGTACGGTAGCCATCATCCCAGGTAGCTATATCGGGAAGAGGATTACCCTTACCATCCAGTTTAGTAAAAGACATAGGATTTACCACAAAGCAGCCGTTTTGACCATAAAGTTCATCTTGATAATCAGGAACAGGTATCTCTCTTCCTGTTTTATCGTAACATTTAATGTTCCCCGCATCAGGAAATTTAAATACAGGTTTATTCATAGTTATCCATCCTCCTTTACCTTAAAAATTTAAGCTATCTTATTTTCAACAACTTCAATAAAAATACCATCTGGGTCTTTAATAAAAAAATACCTCAGCTTCTTTCCCAAATTCTCTATGCCCGTTAGAAACCCGATTTTCTTTCTTCTAAGTTCATGGTATTCTTTCTCTATATCTTTAACTTCCAATGCGAAATGCTTAACTCCACATACTTTAAGGTCACTATCTAACTTTCGCCGATAATGAGGAAGTGGCTTAGATTGAGGGTGGGAAAAAAGTTCCAAAGTAATTTTTCCCTTCTTTATTATAGAAATGACAAATCTTCCCTCTTTATCCTCTATTCTCTCAACACATACAAATCCAAATGCGTCTTTATAAAACTTCTCTGAACGCTCTAAATCACATACTGTAATCGCTACATGCCCAATACGCAGTTTATACTCCCTGTTTTAAAGTTTTATTACATACAGATTAATATTAACCAGAAACTGATTGACGCAGATATCTGTACCAATCTGCCATTCGCGCAAGCGAACATCTGTAATCATCTCTGCTTCAGACTTTTGCTAAACTGAACGGTGGATACACCTCTGACTCTACCACCACATCAATCAACGCCGGCTTACCCAGAGATAGCGCCTTCTTAAACGCAGGCTCAAAATCCTCCAGTTTCTCTACACGCCATCCCTGAGCACCACAGGCCTCCGCATACTTTACGTAATCAGGGTTCTTAAACTGCATAAATGCATGCTCACCAAAAAGATTTATCAGAAACTTCTTTATTACGTTGAACTCGCCATTATTAAAAATCACCCAGATAACGGGAATATCATACTGCACTGCTGTTAAGAGTTCAAATCCTGCCATAAGGTATGCTCCATCACCGCAACCGCAAATAACGGTCTTATCAGGATTAGCACATTTTACACCAATTGAACCGTTCACATGGGAAGCCATAGGACCAAAACTACCCGGATTCTGATACCGCTGATTTTTGGTAAGATGCAGGTAACAATTGAGCCACAACATATGTGCACCTGCATCACCCATAACAATTGCATTCTCAGGCAAGTTGCGGGAAATAATCTTTACCATCTCTCCCGGGAAAATTTTATTACCTGAATATTCAACAGGCACATCATACCAGAACTCTTTTTTAACTTTCTTAGGAAAAACAGAGGGATTAAGTTTTTTAAGTTCCTCCTTTAATGCAGAAACTGCCGCCTTTGCGTCACTAACTATTCCGCAATCTGCTTTATAAACCTTATTTATCTCATTTTTATCGATATTTATATGAATAAGAGTCTTATCCTTATACAAATCTGGTTTAAAGGCAAAAGTAGCATTTTGGGCAAAAGAGTTGCCTATTGCTATTACGAGTTTTGCTTCTTCAAAATATTTTTTTGCTCCTGGATCCCCTGACGTACCAAACACCCCTAAAGCAAGAGGGTGGTCCTCTGATAAAATACCTTTTGCATCCATCGTTGTCGCAAAAGGTATCTGAAAACTCTCTACAAGCTTTAGAAGCTCCTTTTCTGCATGGCTCCTTATACATCCATACCCAATAAGAAGCAAAACTTTTTCTTTCTTCCTTAAGACATCTGCTATCAAGTTTGCCGCTTCTCTTATTTTCTCTCCTTCAGGCAAAACAGGTTTGATATCAAGCTTTATCTGGCGGAAATTTTTAACCTCTGCTACAGTAATATTTTTCGGCACATGTATGTGCACCGGCCCCGGTCGGCCTTCAAAAGCGGTATTAATTGCATCTTCCAAAATATCACAGGTAGAATCTGGATCTTCAATTATGTAAGATTTTTTGGTAGTAGCAGAAAACATCTTATGTGAATCGGGCGTGCGGTTTAACCCTGTAGACTCATTCAGTGCACCTTTACCTCTGTTATTAAGAGAGGTATACCCTGTAATCCCAAGTATAGGTAAAGAATCGTAATAAGCAACAGCCATCCCTGAAAAAAGATTAAACGCACCAGGCCCTCCTGTAGCAAAACACACGCCTAACTTATCCGAAAACATAGCGTATCCACACGCCATAAAAGAAGCAGCTTGTTCGTTGCGAACAATCACAGTTTTTATCTTATCCGAACGCTTCAGAGAAAGTAACATCGTAGCGTTAACCTGCCCCGAACCACCAAATACATGGTCAACGCCTATTAACTCTAAAGTCTTTACAATTGCCTGATTTACATCCATAACTACTCCCCTTCTTTCTTCTGATTAAATTTTCCTACGGCAAATTTCGGCGGCCTCTTAGAAAAAAGAATCCCATCGCAAGCCGCATTATCCAGAGTATATCCGTTAAAAAAAAGATATATGCGGTCTTTTGGGACACGTGTTAGTTCAGAGAAAATAGTAATAAACTTATCCGCAACAATCTCCTTCTGTTCATCTGTAAGTTCGAGTGAATGAATAACAATTGCTGGCATAATTGCCTCCTTTTTAAATAAACAAGGGACTCCTCGTATTACAACACGAGAAGTCCCCTAAAAATATCTTACGCACTTACTGTTTCCTGAGCTAAAACTTCTGCTATTTTCTTACCATAAGCAATTGAAGATTCAACCGAACAGGCAGTCACAAAAGGCCAATCATAACTTACCTGTGGGTCATTACGACTTGCATTGGTACGGGCAATACATTTACCTTCGGGGCCAACAGCATCCCGTACAAGATGTTCAATTGGCCATAAAAAACCCGGGGTATGTACATCTGTTCCTTTATTATCCGGCGTTGCTCCATAGAGCTCATATGTCATATCAGCATCAGGGAAATAGAAATCCCATGCTGCCGGATGTACGGATACCTCTTTACCATAGATTACTGCCTTTCCATCCTCACGGCGACAGAAAACAAGAGCACTTACAGCATAACAGAGCGCACCTACCAGCTTATTTTGAGCAATAGCGTCCTTAATCAAC
>QNCE01000103.1 GCA_003644405.1 Candidatus Omnitrophota bacterium
CATTTTCATACACGAGTAACTCAGATAGAACTTTTAGGATATACTGCTCGCAATATAAAGGAGTTATATCAAGGGATAAAAAAAGTTCCTCCCTCCAGTATATATCACCACACCCATCGTTATCTTGAGCAACATCGGTATTTTTCTCCTGAACATCCCAATGATTTTTCTTATTGGATTACTAATAGCTTAGGGCTCAGGAAGTTAGGAGAAAAAATTGCTAGTGTCGATATCTTTCAGTTTTCTGACATAGAAGATTTACGAAAGGAATTTCTAATAATTCTAGATGATTATCTTAAAACTACCTCTGCTTTGAGAGGGTGTCTTTCAGGGGAAGAGTTTCGTTTCCTTTCTTCAAAGATTTTTATTCTTCCCACACCTTTTAAAGCTCATAACCTCGAAGAATTTTCTTTTTATCTTAAGAAGGTTACCGTGCACTCTCTCTACTTTCACATTTTTGAAGCAAGAGTAAGATTGAAAAAGGCAGATAACGATTTTTCCTGCTGGTTAAGAGATTTAGGGTATAAGGAGTTAGCAGAGAAAATATCCAAAATCGATCCTTATACCCATACTTTAGAAGGGCTTAGACAAAAGATTATAAATTTTGTAAGTGAATACTTACATGGCACGGATAGATGATTATCGTCCCATCGTAGGCGATCAAACTATTGACGAACTTTACCTTTTGGGAGAAAGGCTAAAGAACATAACTATTCAAAATGTAAACTCAACTCCTTTTGGAGGAGGAGTGGCAGAGATTCTTTCTCGAATGATTCCTCTTATGAAAGATTTAGGAGTAGATGTTTGGTGGGATGTAATCAAAGGCGATGATCATTTTTTCCAGATTACTAAAAAAATTCATAATGCTCTTCACGGAATAGAGCTTTCTCTCACTAGAGAGGAATTATCCTATTTTTTGGAGGTTAATCAAGAAAACGCTAAATCTATTAAAAAGTGGGCAGATATTGTCTTTGTTCACGATCCTCAACCCATCTACCTAGTTAAAGAGAAAAGAAGACTTAAGAATAAGTGGATCTGGCGTTGTCATATTGATTTCTCCAACCCTAAAAGAGATGTTTGGTTATTTTTAAAGAAGTTTATTGAGAAGTACGACGTTAGTGTATTCTCTGCTCCTGCTTTTGCTAGGAAATTATCTATTAGGCAAGTCCTCATCTACCCTTCTATTGACCCTTTAAGCGACAAGAATAAAGAATTAGATCAGAAATTTATCGATAGCATTTTAGAAAGGTTTGGTATCGATAAACAGAGGCCTATAATCACTCAGATTTCTCGCTTTGATTATTTGAAAGACCCCATAGGAGTAATTAAAGCGTTTCGCTTGGTAAAAAAGTATATAGATTGCCAGCTTATCTTAGCAGGGGGAGGGGCTAAAGATGATCCTGAAGGAGAGAGAGTGCTAGCTGAGGTAAGGGAGGAGGCTAAAAAAGAGAAAGATATTCATATCATTCATCTTCCTCCAGCAAGTAATTTAGAGATAAATGCCCTACAACGTGTTTCTACAGTAATTCTTCAGAAGTCTCTAAGGGAAGGTTTTGGTCTTACTGTAGCAGAAGCTTTATGGAAAGAGAAGCCAGTTATTGCTTCCTGGGTAGGGGGTATACCTTTGCAGATTGCCCATAAGTATTCAGGAATTCTTACTTATACTATTGAGGGAACAGCTCACTGGATAAAGCGGCTAGTTAATGAACCGGAGTATGCCAAAAGATTAGCTAGGAATGGCAAACAACATGTCAAAAATAATTTTCTTATCCTCCGTCAGATCCAAGATTACTTCCTATTATTTTTATCCCTTTTTAATCCTCAAGATGTAGTTTATCTTTAAGGAAGCTAGAAGGTAAATTGCGTTTGACAAATTCTAGTGGTTTTGGTATAGTTTTTTCTCATGAAGAAAGTATTTATCCTTATTCTTTTTTCTTTCTTAGTCTTTCCTCAAACCTACTCCTTTTGGATATGGTCTCCTAAAACTCAGAAGTGGAAAAATCCCCAACTTTCCCCTTTAGTCACACCTAAGCTACAGTTAGAGAAAGCATTAAAGGAGTTTGGTGCCCAGAGATATAAATCCGCTTTGCGAGAGTTTAAAAAAGTGGTGATTCACTATCCAGATTCTTTTCAGGCCTCGGAGGCTCGTTACTATATGGGTAGGTGTTGGGAAGAATTAAAAAGGCCTTATCAGGCTTTTCTGGAGTATCAAAAGATAATCGACTCTTACCCTAACAGTACACGGATTCAGGAGATTCTAGAGAGGGAATATAAAATTGGAGAGTACTTCCTAAATCAGAAGCCTCAAAAATGGTTTGGAATATCCTTATATGATTTAGTAGAGCACCCTTCTATAGAGATTTTTAGAAAGATAGTAGAGAGTGCTCCTTACTCAGAATATGCTCCTAAAGCCCAATATAAATTAGGAATCCTTTTGCTTAATCTGGGTAGGCATGATGAGGCAAGAGAGGCTTTTCAGAAACTTGTGGATAACTACCCTGATAGTGAATGGGCAGATGCTGCTAAGTATCAGCTCGCTACTTCTAATGTTAAGGCTTCTTTAGGAATAGAGTATGATGATACTTACCGGAAAGAAGCGATGAGAGAGTTTAAAGAATTTATTTTGCGTCATCCCGAAGCAGAGTTTTCCCAAAAGGCTAAAGACCAGCTAAAAGTCTTGAAAGAAGAGGAGGCAAAGAAGAATTTTGATATCGCTGCTTTTTATGAGAAACAGAAGAAATTTAAAAGTGCCATCCTCTACTATAAGTTAGTAGCTGAGAAATTTAAGGATACTCGGTGGGCTAAAAAAGCAGAAAAGAGGCTGTCAAAGATTGAGAGTAAGGTGGAATGAAGAAGAAGTTAATTTTTCTATCCTTTCTATTATTGGGAGGCTGTGGTTATACTACCTACCTTGTAAGTACCTCGTTAGGAGAAGGTAAGATCTATGTAAAACCAGTAGTTAACGAGGTTAGAATAACTGCTGAGGATAGAGCCTATTCTGATTATAATGTTTATCCTATTCTTTTAGATAAAGATTTAACTAATGCCATTATTGATGAGCTGCAGATAAGAACTCCTCTTAAAGTAGTAAACTCTCCTGATGATGCTTACACTTTAGAGTGCAAAATTGTTAACTATAAAAAGGAAGCCCTAAGATATACCGATAGCGATGAAGTTAATGAACAAAGATTAAAATTATATGTTAAGGTAATGGTTTATGATAATGAAGGCAATCTAATTGAAGAGAATGAGGTAGTTGGAGAAGCTTCTTACTTTTTTTCTGGACGCTTGGCTTCTTCAGAATCCGAAGCTCTAAGTGAACTCGTAGAAGATACAGCAAGGAAAATCGTAGATGCCCTTTTCCAAGATTGGTAATGGAAGGAAAAATTTTCTGTGTTATTGGTTTAGATTTCGAGCATCGTCAAAGAGCTATAGAAAAGATAAAGGAAGGAATATTGAAAAAAGAGTGCGTTTCCTTAAATACAGTTATTTTCTACTGTAAGGATTTAAATTTACAAGAGTTAAAAAACACACTTTACACTTTTCCTCTAGAAAAAAAAAGAGTTGTTATCTTTAAGGGAGCTGAACACCTTTCTAAAGAAGTAAGATTATTTTTTCTAAAGAAACTAAAAGACTTAATTTCTTTGAACTACTTAATTTTTGAGATAGAGAAAGACCACGCCCAGTTTATTCATGATAGAAAGGTGAGAGAAAATAGTTTCTTTTCTTATCTTTTAAAGAAATGTGTCTTAAGAAGAATTATTTCTATACAGGAAGACCATTCTCTAAATAAATTAATTTCTCTGATAAGAAGAAATAAACCAGCTCAGGCTTTTTACACTTTAGAGAAGATGTTTTTGCAATCTAAGAAAAGTGAGAACTTAGCAACCCAGATTTTAGGAGCTTTAACTCGTGAGTTTTCTTATCTTCCCAACTTTTATCAAAAGAGTAAATACTTCCAACTTTTCTGGGAGGCAGATAGATTGATAAAAGAGAAAGGTATTTCTTCTAAGTTAGCCTTGGAGATACTTTTAGCAAAGTTGTTTGAGATAAATTAAGTTAATTGGTTTATAAGGGAAGCGTATTTAGATTTCTGGCGGGCAGCTTTTTTAGGATGAATAGTTCTTTTACGTGCGGCTTTATCTAATGCTTTATAAACTTTCCTTAAGGCCTGTTTAGCATTTTCTAAGTCTTTATTCTGTAAAAATTTTTTGTATTTTTTTATTGCTTCCTTGATAGCTCTTTTTCTAGCTAAATTTAGCTTACGTCTTTTTATTCTTTTTTTTAGCTCTTTTTTGGCAGACTTTCTTTGAGGCATATCATCTCCTTTTTAAGGGACTTTTATACCAGAGAGATTCAAACCTGTCAAGATAATTTTAATTATTATGCTTAAAAGGCTGGCAAAAAATACCACAGTATTAAGTTTGGGAACTCTATTTTGTAGGATTTTAGGATTAATAAGAGATATCCTTATTGCTACCTATTTTGGAACCTCCAAGATATTAGAAGCTTTTATTGTAGCGTTTAGGATTCCCAATGTATTTAGGAGTCTGTTAGGAGAGGG
>QNCE01000104.1 GCA_003644405.1 Candidatus Omnitrophota bacterium
AGATTTACTTCTATTTCACAAGATTTAGACTCAGGACTTCTCATATTCCAGATTATACCTTCACCTTCAGGATTAGGCACAACCCTAAATTGAGGATTACCTAAGTAGGTAGTCACTTTTACTTCATACTTTCCATTGGTTAAGGTAAAAAATCCAGGAATAGTATCAAACTTTGCTTTTTCATTCTTAAGAGGAATAACTAAGTATTGAGAGTGACCGGTTTTAATATTAGTAAACTCTACTACAGCATATTTTGCCCTTGAGTCTAAAGCATCAATAGTAAAATTGAATATGCCGGTAGTAGAATAAGAAGAAGAAACAAGGGTTATGGAAGGTTCAGAAAGTCCCTGAGGAAATTCTAAGGGTTTATCCTCAATCACTAAGGGGTAAGTATGCTTTCTTTCACCGATTGAAAGCCATCTTTCAACTTCAGGAGAATAGATAGAAGGACCTAATAAAGTTGGTTCAGGAATTTCGAAAGGCTTCTCTATGGTAATATTCCAGGGGTTAAATCCTTCCTGAGCCCATTTAGCATATATTGTGCTGGAAAGAGAATTTCCTTCAGAAGGTGTATTCCAACCGTGTCCTGTAGGAGTGCTAAACTGGGTAGCATAACGCAGTCCTCCCTTAACACTTTGTAATTTTGCTAATTCAGTTAAGTAAAATTTGGCTTTTTCTGGCTGACCATTCTCTAAATAAGCAACAATCATCTGAGCAGTCCATTCCACAGAAATCATATCCTGATTATCCTTGAAGGCAAAGCCGGTAACATTTACTACCTGTCCATCTTCTCGGGTGAAGTTGACAGTTACTTTACAATGCTCTTCCGCAAAATTAATTAAGGCAGTTTTGTTTATCTCCTCTGGTAAGAAGGACATTACGGCGGGCCAGGAGTGAACATCGGTAGCAATTGTAGAATCCTCTTCTCCTCTATAAAATCTTTCCCCATCCTTATCATATCCGAATATATAAAGCCATGTCCAAGTTCCATCTCTTTTTTCTATATAACTCTCATTTCCTGTTTTCTTTGCCAAGTAATCAAATAAAGCGTAGCTGTCCAGCATATGTTCTGTAGAAACTCCCTCAAGTCCTGGTCCTTTTCTGATACCAAAGTTAGTCTTCTGGAATTTCAATATATTATTGGCGATATTTTCAATCTCTTTTAAATAAACCTCATCCCTATCATCATATTTTTCAATGTAATGTGCCAAAGCCCAGGCTATCCATACATTAGGACCGATATGAACTTTGTATTCTCTAATATCTCCTGTGTTTACATCATAGGCAGTATAAAATAATCCTGTAGGATGCTTTGCTAAATCAAGAATGCGGTCTAAAAGCTCTCTGGCTTCTCTCTGTTTTCCTTCTTTAATCAACTCAATAGCTACCAGAGTCTGATCGTAAGTAAAGCCCCAATTTTTAATTGCTTCATCTTGAGGATGACTCCTGTAAAGACCGGCTTTTCCTTTCTGATGACTTATCCACTCTTCAGCTTTTTCTATATCTATTTTCTGAGCAATTTTAAAAGGAGCTGGCTCAGGATCAGGTAAAGGTTTTGTTAAATCAAGAGTAGAAATATATTCTTGATCAAGCTTTCCTGAATCTATGTAATAATACTTGCCATCTTCACCTTCAACAAAGACTGCAACATCATCCCTGCCCCGAAATGGCCAACAATCGAGAAAATCAATATTAAACTCTTTATTAGCTCTTAATTTTTTCTTATCCTTGAGTATCTGAGCAAATTCTTTGGAAATATAAAATATTAAATTATCCTCATCCACCCATTTACTGTCTCCTTGAGAAGTAATTACCTCTCTATCATCCCAGCCCCAAATTCCAAAGCCCTTTGCATCTAAAAGATTCTTCTCATCTACATAACACTTAATTTTTGTCTCTTTATCAATAACGATTATCTTATCATCAAGGATAGGACCAACTTCTGAAGGAGTAAGAGGAATGGTGGTGGTTTTATTTGTGATATTGCCTGAAGAAGTAACCTCAGGGGTAGGAATAGGCAAGCTTTCAGGAGTAGGAGTAGCTTCGGATGGTGGTCCACGAGTAGGAGTAGGCGAAACTTCAGGTGATGGAGTAACTACTTCTTTTCTTCCCCAAACCCTTCCCATTTCAGACAGCACTACCTTAGGCTCCTTATCTACGGTTACCCATCCCCACCATTCCTCATTACCATAATAATCATATGCACTGCTTATGGAGATACCTCCTATATCATGCCCAGAAGGATTGTCTGCCTTCCACCATTCATCCTGCCAGCTCATAAAGGTAATTCCTAAAGCAGATGTATCTTTTATAGAATTCCAGATATTCATTACTGCCTGTGCCTGCATTGTTTGATTCTCTCTGTTTTCTCTTACATCATAAGAATCTGCTCCTCCTTCAGAAAAATACATTGGTAAGTCTGTAAGTGCTTTTACTTCCTCTACTGCAGAAGAATAATCATCTCCTCGATAACAATTTAATCCAATTACATCCACTCCTGCCTCCTCTACTTTAGGTATATCTACTTCCAGATGCATATCTGCCAGAGTGGTTGAAACAGGATGATTGGAATCTATCCTTTTTATCTCCTCAGTTGCTTTCTTAAGCTCTTTCCACCAAGTATCCAAACTTAAATCTTCAGAATGTTTCCTAAACCAAAAATTATACTCATTCCCTAACTCCCACATCAAAATTGCTGGATGGCTCTTGTATTTTTCTATATATCCTTTGTATCCACCACGAGAAATATCTGGACCGGGATTAAACCTATCATCATTCCAAGGAAATCCCACAATTACCTTTATACTATACTCAGCAAAGGCATCCAATAAATCTTTTTCTGGCGGATAATATGTCCTTACTGTATTTATTCCATTATCGGCCATCATCTTTATTGTCTCTTCACCACCGCTACTGGCTAAATTAAGCACTAACTCCTCCCTTTTTTCTCCCTTACCAACAGGAGAAAAAGTTACTCCTTTTATCTTATATTCTTTACCCTCCACAAATAATTTACCATCACTTATGTAAACCTGAGCAAAAGAAATTTCTTTTGCAGAAGCAGTGGGTATAAGGTTATTTAGAATATCAAAGGGTAAAAAGAATTTTTTATCAGTCTTATTATTTTTGCCCTGAATATGCAAAAGATAGGTATCGCTATTTAAAGACTCATTAAGTGTTAAGGTGTTGTTCTCTTCATTATAGAAAGAGGTAACATCTTTAAGGAAGAAAGGAGTAACCAATACAAGAGATTCAACTCCTCCTACCTTTTCAACTTCATTACTTAAATCTATATTTACTGAGGTAGCTGATAAATCAACAAATTTTACATAGACTGAACCAGAGGAGTTAGAGGTAAATCTTAAAGTATGGGAATCTTCAGTTAAAGGAATGGAAAGAGAATACCAGTTATAAGAATTAAAGAATGAAGATAAAGCTATATCTTGAGGAATCTCTTCTCCATTTAATCCTTGAGAAACAAAATCAATCTGCTTCTGAATTCTTGCTCTATAGGCATGGTTTTGCTCAGGAATAAGTTGAAATGCTTTCTGATAAGCCTGAATACTTTCATCTAATAAAGATTTATCTTCCCCGTTAAAAATCCAAAGAAGGAAAGATGTGCTTCCAATTCCTTCATAAGCACTGGTAAAATTAGGATTAACCTGCACTGCTTTCTCAAAATAACCCTGTGCTTCTTTTAAATAATTCTGGAAGGAATCTGAATCACCGCTGTTTATTGCTTGGTCTGCCTTCCTCCAGTATTCCCATCCTTTATCAAAATATTCCCAACCATTTAAACTTTCCTCTTTTATTATCCTGCCAAAATCTTTCTCAAACTCAACCACACCTTCATTATTGATGACTGTTAATTTTAAATCCTGTATATCTGAAGAAATCTCAAAAGTAGCCTGTGCATCATAAGAAATATCATCAGAAAATTGTATTAAAGAAGAAATGTTCCAATCATAAAAACTTCCATTGGTAAAGATTATCTTCCAGGCAAATCCTTGAGAAGTGAAATCATTCTCTCCTTCAGTTACAATTAAAACAGGAATTCTATAGGAATCTGGTAGGTCTAAAGAAATTTTCTTTTGGCTTTCCTGAGTATTAATCTTCAACCAGACAGTTAAATCTTTATATACCTCAAAATCATTCTTCTTAAATTCTTTTAAAGCTTCATTTACTTCCTGAGGAGTCTGCAAATGTCTAAAGTCCTCAGCTAATAAAAGCAGAATGAATCTATCAGAAGGATTATCAAATTCTAATTTCTCATCCTCAAGACGAATATCTATAAAATAATTTCTTTCAAAGTATCTTTCTAAATCACTAAGAGAGTAGTTACCTTCAAAATCTCTTGCCTTTGTTAAAACTTCAACTATATTCTCCTCTCTTGCATAATCAAATACGTCACTGAATAAAATATCTTTCCAGCTTAGTGATGTGTTAAATTTACTGTTTA
>QNCE01000105.1 GCA_003644405.1 Candidatus Omnitrophota bacterium
CATCTAACCTTCTTTCAATAAAATCTTTGCTTTCGTATTCATCGAATTTATCTTTTAAGTCCTGGAAGGAATAGGTAGGATTATTCTGAGGGAAGAGTTTGTCTTTAAATTTCTTTTTGATGTTAAGATTTATATCAATAATTATTCTTACCTTTTTCTTTACTCCTTGATCAATAATAAATACATCACTGGTTAGTTTTCCTTTTTGAGCTATTAATTTGTTAGGCTCTTGCACTGCTACGGTCATAGATTCTGGTTGGGCATAGAGTTCATTTATCTTGGAGTTGATTACTACCGCACCTTTTTCAATCTTTCCTTTGTTTATATTCACCTTACCTAAAAGGATTACTCCTTCTTCTACCTCTACATCTTCACCTAGTTTTACATTCTTTCCTATAATGCGATTATCTTTTATCGTTACATCCATAACGTATCTTAAGGCAGGATGAGTAAATAGAAGCTGAAGATTATCATAGTATACTCTATAACCACCTGTATCCGCAAAGAGAGCGTCTTTTCCTGTATCTACAAAACCAAATCCATATTTTCGTTTTAATCTATTAGCTGCTCTCCAGATAGCGATATGTTGAATTAGATTAGTATCTTTGCCTAATTCTTTCCTTAACCATTCTTCTAAACTCATTGTCATTGGCTCACAGAGCATTCCTGCAGTATCAAGTTCTACCTTCTCATAAAGATCCTCATATTCCTCTATCAGACTGAGAGCAGCTTCTTTAGTTAAGTAATACTCTGCCCAGTTGGTGGGAATGATCTCTTTTCCTTTAAAGAGTCTCTCTTTTGTTGCTTTATCTGGTTTTTCTACAAATCTTTCAATCCTTGCTTCTTTATCAATAATCATTGTTCCGTATTTAGATACATCCGCATCAAAAGGAAGACCTGCACCTAAAACTTGAATACCGTATTGAGCAAGATTTTTATGCATAGCAGGATTAGATATTAGTTTTATCGCATCGGAGGAGAAGATAAATACTCCTTCACGCTCAGGAGTATAAAACTGCATAATCTGATAGAACATATGCTCTAAGTTAGTTCTATCTCCTAAAGAAGTAACTAAGGATTTATTTCCTCTTCCTTCGGATAAAGTTACAGGATATTTACGTTTTCCACTCCCTGCTCCTAAGATTAAGGCTATTCTTCTTAAAGATTTAAATTCTATTCCTTCTTCTTTAAGTAATCTAATTAACTCTTTTAAGGCATAGATTGTTCCGTTTAAGTTTCCTTTATTTAAATAATCAGGTATCTCAATTAAATACACTCTTGCTTCTTCTGGATAGGCTACTCCTCTTAAAGATTCAATCATCTCCTGCATAGATATCTTTCCTGCTCCTTCTTTGGTAGTTACCACAACTGCATCATAATAACTGTTTATATCTCTCATTGCCTGTTCAAATTGTTTCTTCTGTAAGAAGGCACCAAAGAAAGGACCAAGATCTATCTCTCCTTGAAGATGTAATTCTATTAATTGATCTCTTAAAGAGGTATCTTTTTGTGCCTGGAGAAGGAGGGAATCGTAAGGAGTGCCGCCGTCAAGTAATTTAGTTAAAGTGATTAAAGATTCGTAAAGTCTTGTCTGAGAGGTTTCATCTTTTATTTGAGGAAGAACTTTCTTGATTAAGTTGATAAACTCATTTATTTCTACATTTAAATCTTTCCTTGTTTTGGAATATATTGCTATCTTTGTTAAAGACCAACCTGCGGCTGCTTTTACTTTTTCATGCTCCTTTTGATTATTGAGAATATCTTTAAGTTTTTCAATAGATTTGGGGTGAGCAATTAAGCCTAAGGATTCAACTATCTTTTCTTTTAACTCTACTATCTTCTCTTCTAAATTCTGTGGTGGTGAGCGATATCTATCTTGCAAGAATTTTAATAAATAATCTACTGCCTCATCTACCATAAGTATTCCTAATGCGCGAGCAGCATCTATCTGTTTGTCTATATCTTCTTTTGTCTTTGCTTCTTTTTCCAGAATAGGTAACCAGTAGTTTTCAACCATCTTGAGTATCCTTGGTTTTACCTCCTTTAAACCTACACCTGGAAGTGAAGAAGTTTTTAATTCTAATTTTAAGGAAGCAAGGGCTTTATTAAGATTGTCTCTATCCTCTAAGAAGATAAGATAATGCAGGAGAGGATATCTAAATTTACGAGATTTATATTTATTTTCATAAGTAAGTTGTCCCTGGAATGCCCACAGAAAAGTATAATCAATAAGATAAGAAATAGTTTTTAAGATATCTTCTGAGAGATTAGCCTCTTCTAAATATCCTTCTAAAAAGTAATACAATCCTAAAGGTTCATATCCTCTTCCCATCCAGATAGTTGTTGAGTTTTTGAAATCTTCAGGTGAGGGTGATATTCTTCCTTTATTGAAATCCAAAGCACCTATTATCTTAATGCTATTTTGAATTATCTTCCAGATTACATTTTCATCTCTAAAATCAGCATGCACTATTGTCCAGGGTAAAGTTCTATAGATATGGTTATTATATTCAATTTCTTGTGATTCTATTCTTTCTTTTAAGAAGAGGAACCACTCAACAAGGTAAGTCTCTCTTTCATCTAAGGAATCTGCCTCTTTGTTAAACAAGTTATAGAATTCAGTCTTCATCTCCTCCCATGGTTCATTAACAACATCAGTAACAAGGAATTCGTATTTGAAAAGTTCAGGATATTGGTTAATGAATTCTTGAGTGGTTTTATGATAGATAGCTACTGCTCTTCCTAAGGCTTTAAAGAAGGCTTTATAAAGGTCAAAATTTTCTGCGATCTCTTCTCTCTTTACATCTATCTTTGCTTTTTCTTTTTTTACTTTTTCTTGAAGAGATTCCTCTAAAGTATAGTAAAAATCACCCAGTTTCACAAAGCTTCTTTCTTCATGTGTAGGAACAACTTTAGGAACGATTAAACCTTTTTTATTTAAGAATTCTACTATAGCTACTACTGTTTTGGCAGGAAGCAGACTATCAGCAGCATTTTTTAGAAAGTACTTCTTACTATCTATCTTAAATACTACCATAGGATCTGCACTATAGCCTGCTCGAGAAATAAAGGTAATCTTTTTATCTGCGTTTTCATAAACTGCCACTTCTTTTACTTTATCGCTGTATTCTTCTTTTAAGAACTCTATTAATTCTTTCTCATCCTTTATGTGTTGCGTAAGTTTAAGTCCTTTCAAATTCAATCTTTTACCCCAATGTTTTATGATTGCTTCTATTTTTTCTTTAAAAGAGGCTCCTTCCAATTTATCTCTTACCTGGGTAGTTAAAAGAAGATGTTCAAATTCATCATCTGGTTGGGAAAGTATACGGAATAAAGATTCAAGTTTTACAGGTTCAACAGCAAATTCTTTCTCATTATAATTTGCTTGTTTTTTCATAAGATACCATTCAATTACATATTTTACTGCTACAAGAAGGTCTCTTTTTTGATTGAGAGCTTTTACTGTTAGTTTTTTATCTACTTTAACTTTTAGTTTCTTAATATCTTCTTGGGAGGCTAATCTTATAAATCCCCATATCCAGGCAATCATCAAGGCTAAATTACCTTCTTCAAGAAGGTCTTCAAATAAATTGGCTTCTTCTATCTTATCCTCAGGTAAAGAATCAATACTTAATAAGGCTGCTTCTCTTACATCTTGATGTTCTTTTTTGTCTTTGGCTATCTTTAAAATAACTTCTCCTACCTTTTTATCTTCTTTAAACTGCCTCCTTAAAGATAAAATTGCCTGTCTTTTTACTGAGGGATGGGAATCATTTTTTGCGCAGTTAAGAAGAACTTCCTTTACTGACTCTTTTTTCTCTTTGCTGATTCTGCATTCTCCTAAACCTCTTACTGCTAAAACTCTGGTAGGCCAATCTTTATCTGAAGTCAATCTTAGTAAATCATCAATCTCATTTAGTTTAGCAAGGCTATAGGCAGTTATGTATTTTATTGGCCAGGAGTATTTATAAGAGTTTTGGACAATCTCTTTAAGTTGGGGTAGTTTGGATTTATCTTTTTGTATTCCAATTAGTTCTATTTCTTTAAATAAGGAGGTACCGCCATCAGATAATTTAATTTGTTTAGCCTTAAAATACTCGTCAATTATTTTAAATGCCTCTGTATAATCTAAATAAGAATATTCTCTTCTTACTGCCACAGGTATTTCTTCTATTACTATATCACCCACCCTTGCTTCTACAAATATGCCTCCAGTATTCTGATGTTCGCAATATTCCTCTACATAAAGCGTGTCACCTTTTATATAAGCATCCTCAATCCATCTTCCACTATCACCATGCTTTAACGCAATCGCCATCTTCTCTAAATCCTCCATTGTTAATGTTCTTTTCACCTTTTTCTTCTTTACTCTTACTACTTCCTCTTCACTTTTTACATAAATGTGTGCTAAACATTTTTCTATAATCTTAAAATCATTATTC
>QNCE01000106.1 GCA_003644405.1 Candidatus Omnitrophota bacterium
CTCCTTCTTCAATAGAGAGAGTTACGAAAATTTTTTAACTCTTCTAATTCTTTTTGAGTATACACCCTCCAACCTCGCCAATCTCTTTTAGCCCTCCTTATCTTACCTGCTTTCTCCCACCTTATAATGGTTTTAGGCACCACTCCTACTTTTTTAGCTACTTGCGTAATGGTTAACTTCTTATCCTTACTCATTCAGCCCTCCTTACTCTGTTGTCCAAGAATGTCCGGGTCATACTTATTAAGCAAATTTGATGCCAGAAAAAAATAAAAAATAGATTATAAATATAACTAATTGATTATCCAAAAGTTATATATTGAAAAAAAGCAGACAAGTTATAGGAAAAAAATAAATAGGAAATAGGTGGAGGAAAATATGTTTAAAAATAGAAACACTTTTTTTTCTGTTAAGGGATGGAAATAAAGAAGAAAGTGTAAAATTTCTTTACTTATAAAAGAAAATATATTATTTCTTTAGAAAAATTAAGTTTCCACTCTATAGTTGATTAATATAAACACTGTGTATATAAATTTAAACACAAAATAGAGGGGTTAAGTACCGATCCCTAAATATTTAAATCCTAAACTCTCTAGATACCTCTTATCTAACATATTTCTCCCATCAGCTATAAGAGGCATACGCATAAGCTTCTTTATCTTTTTAAAGTTTAAGTGTTTAAACTCTTCCCACTCTGTAAGAAAACATACGCAATCACAATCTTTAACTGCCTGATAAGGGTCTTTGGCAAACTTTACTTTCTTTCCCTTAAGGAGTTTCTCTGCCTCTTTTCTAGCTTGAGGGTCATAAAGAATTGGTTTACTCTTTTCTCTCAAGAAGAATTCTATAATATCCAATGAAGGGGCAAACCGCATATCGTCAGTATCAGGCTTAAACGATAATCCTAAAATAGCTATCTTTTTATCTTTTAAAATCCATAGATAATCTTTTACCTTCTCTACAAAGTATTTTTTCTGCTCTTCGTTTATCCTTTTTACCTCTTTAAGCAAGCTAAATTCATATCCTAACTTTTTAGAGATATATAAAAATGCCTCCAAATCTTTAGGAAAACAAAAACCTCCATAACCAATACCTGCCTTTAAGAATTCTTTGCCTATACGTGGGTCTAATCCCATAGCTTCTGCTACCTTATCTATGTTTGCCTTTGCCAAATCGCAAATTCTTGCTACCGCGTTGATAAAAGAGATCTTAGTAGCTAGGAAAGAATTGGAAGCATGTTTTATAATTTCTGCGGTATTTATATCAGTAACTACAATAGGAGCTTTTAAGGAACTGTAGAGATCTCTCAAAATCTTTTCTGCTCTCTCTGACTCTACGCCGATTACAATCCTATCAGGGTGGAGAAAATCATGCACTGCCTTACCTTCTCTTAAGAATTCAGGATTGGAGGCAACATCAAAAGGTTTGCTGTTCTTTCTATACCTTAAGATAGTCTCTTTTATCTTCTCTCCTGTTTGCACAGGAACAGTAGATTTTTCCACAACTAACTTATAAGAATTTAAGTTTTTGGCTACTAAGTAAGCAATTCTTTCTAAAGAACTTAAATCTGCAGAGCCATCAGGGTTAGGAGGAGTGCCTACAGCAATGAAAATTACTTGGACATTCCTAATTGCTTTCTTTAAATCGGTAGTAAACTCTAATTTCCCTCTTTTGTAATTCTTCTCAACTAACTCAAAAAGGCCAGGTTCATAAAAAGGCAAAATCAATTTTTTCAGATTGTTAACTTTCTTTTTATCTTTATCCACACAGCAAACCCTGTATCCTAACTCTGCAAAACAGGCTCCAGTAACTAACCCTACATGTCCACAACCTACAACAGTAATCCGATATTCTTTTTTAATAACTTTTTTTTGCCCCATGGTAAGTATGGTCAAACCCTATATAAACTTTAGGAAAGGCTTTTATACGAAAAATTAACCATACAGTAACATTGCTTTCATCATCTACATCTACTCCCAAATCCATCCACCAACAGTGGAGGTCTCTTCTTAAAACATACTGCTGTTCTTTAAAATCCCCAGTTTTATACTCGTAACGCAGGTAATTTTTAAATTGTAGTTTTGGGGTTAGCTGGCAAGTTAAAGAAAAGGTGCTCTGAGAGCTTTCTTTTCTTGCATAACGATGTCCAAATGAGAAAGCATACTTTTCATCTTGAAAATTTAAGTCAACGTTTGCCTCCTTAAAAGCACGATCCCGACAGTCATAATTAGAGTCGGCATCCAAAGTCAACTTCTGGGTAGGGTTAAATTCCAAATCCATCTTTACATTATCAAAGTAACTGCCTCTACCTTCTTCATTTATTTTATACTCTAAGGAAGGTGAAAAATATAAAAAATCCCATTGTCGAGAGGAATTCTTCGCCTGAAACTTATTATCTAACTTAAAAACAACTGATTCTTTCCTTTCCAAATCATCAGCACTGTCAAACTGAAAAATATGAGATTTACTTACTGTGGGAGGATGAATATAAAGGTAAGTTAAAATGGGGGTTATTATGTGTCTTAACTTAGAAACTTTTTCTCCAAAAAGAGAAAATTTTCTATTAAATATCTTATAGAGATTAGTACTTAAACTAACGCCAGCTTCCGGAGCATTTCTTAAAATATCTTCTTTACCAAAAGTATTTTTAGAGTAGTAAGTAGTAAAACACCCAAGGTAGGGATTTATATTTAACCAAGCTAATTTTGTTTCATAGCTTAAAACACTATGAGAATGAAAACGCAAAGCATCATCATCCTGATCAGAATTTGCATTTTTCTTAGAAAGGTTTGCCAAAGAAATTTGAGACTTAATATAAAAAGGGTAGGTAGGAGAAACTTTCTGTTTAAAGATGTTATATTCCAACTTGGGCAAGTATTCAGTCTCCGTATAAAAGTGATTTGCTCTTTTTTGAATAAGTAAGGATAAAGAAGAATGATGAAATGCTAAATCTGCTAAGGTATAAGAAAGAGGATGGGGCTGAACTTCATATTCTCGGTAGAAGAAATCTTTCATAAAATATTTATCAGAAAATTTATGGAATTCACTCTTTATAGATAGATTAGAGGTAGGTCTCCAGCTGTAGAAAAATTGAGTTTTATATCTATCGTCTTCTAAGTATTTGAAAGAGGTCCCCTCTCTTTCAGGATAAACATCAAAAAGCTCGTTCCTTTCTTGCTCTCTATACAATTTATCCTGGATAGAGTAAAATTTAAATAAGCTCTCACCAAAATTTTTGCTCTTACTCTTATAGGTTACACCAATCCCCTCGCCCCGCTTTTGATACCAATCCAGATGAATCCTACCTTTATTCTCCTCACTAAGGTAGTATCGCCATCGAGTCAATATATAATAACCCCATTCTTTGCTTTTCCCTAAAGATACGTGAAGAGGAAAGGATCTATCTTTTATATATTGGGAGTAGTAAGGAAGATAAAATACAGGTAAATTGCCTATTCTCAATATTACATTTTTAGCTACTACTCTTTTGCCAGGATAGATAGTTATTCTTTTAGCAGTTAATCTGTAGTGAGGTTTCTTTAAATTACAGGTAGTAATAAAACCATCTTCTAAGGTATACTGAGTCTGATAAATCCCTTTACCAGATTTTGCTTCTCCATAAATAGGAGGAGATTCCACCCTAACGGTAGAAATCTGTATTTCTTTAGTAGCGAAATTATACAGAGCTGAATCAGCAAAAACTACCCCTTTCTCTGAAGTAATCTTTACATTCCCTTTGAGGGAAGCAATGTTTTTGTCAACCTCGTAGATTGCTTCGTCACAATTAACAGTCACTTCTTTATACTTTAATACTACATTTCCTTTTGCTATTACCTTATCTTCTTTCTGAAGGTAACTAACTTGATCCCCATCTACAATCACAGGTATAGAGTTTTTTTGAGAAAATACTTTTTGAACCTCTAAAGGAGTAATGGCTATACTTAAAATGAGGAAAAAAATAAAAAGTTTTCTCATTTACCTAAATTTTTTTTAAGCTCTTCCCAATCTTTAAGAAAACGCTCTATTCCTCTATCAGTAAGAGGGTGATGCATTAATTTCTCTATCACATAAAAAGGAACGGTAGCACAATCTGCCCCTAAGCGAGCTGCCTCTATAAAATGAATAGGATGACGAATAGAAGCAACAATTATCTGAGTAGATATACCAAAGTTATTAAAGATAAGCCTTATATCTTTCACTAAATTCATACCTTCAGTAGAAATATCATCTAATCTTCCTACAAAAGGAGAAACATAACTTGCTCCTGCTTTAGCTACTAATAGGGCTTGGGAAGGAGAAAAACATAAAGTAAGGTTAGTTTTAATTCCCAAAGAGGTTAGAATTTTAGTTGCTTTTAACCCCTCCACAGTAGAGGGAATCTTTATCACAATATTAGATGCTAAACTAGCTAACTCTTTTGCCTCCCTAACCATACCTTCGC
>QNCE01000107.1 GCA_003644405.1 Candidatus Omnitrophota bacterium
AGATTTCACCGAGAACAAGAAAAAAAGTAATACAATTGAAAAAGTTACTTTCTTAAAAGAAGCAGATTTTGTTGTATACAGACTTACTTTAAAAGCAGAATATTCAGATGATGTTACTCGAGGCTACCATCTTCTAACTCTTATCAGAGGTTCTATCCAGATAAGGGCTCCAAATGGAAAAGTATTAGGTAAATATACTACTTTAGAAGGAATAATCATTCCTACTATCCTTATTCCTGACTATTTAGAGAAATACATTATCTACCCTGAACAAGAAACCCAGCTAATTAAGTCTTCTATAAAGTTAGATGGTGGAAAGAAAGATTTATCTAAAAATAACTTGTCGGATAAAATTCTTAAGAAACAAATTAAGAAGGTATTGCTTATCCGCGCTTATCCCTTAGATAGACCTGTTAATGAGAGAAGAAAGGAGGTTCGCCTACCGTTGGGATTAATCTATTTATATTCTGCTTTAAAACAGAGATTTAAAGATGAGTTAGAAGTGGAACTTCTAGATCTCGCAGTAGAAAGCGAAAAACTAGATTTATATAAGTTTATTAAAGAAGGAAAATTTGATCTTATTGGAATATCCACCATCACCTCAATTTACTATGAGGTAGCTAATGATATAGCCAAAACTGCCCGAGAAGCTTCTCCAGATTCTATAGTTATAACCGGAGGAGTCCATGCCTCCATAGCTCCACGCGATGTAGTAAAAACGAAGCTTTACGATGCTGTATTTATACAAGACGGAGAAAAAAGTTTATGCTCTTTTATCGAAGAAGTTTCTTATGGAGAAGGAAATTTAGCAAAGGTAAGAGGTATTTGGTATATTAGCGAAGATAACAAAGTGCATTTTACAGGCGAGCCAGAATACCCGAATTTAAATGAAATAGATTTAAGTATAGGATTTAAAAAAGTAGATTTTTCCAAATATATTCTTGAATTTCCTTACTTTGGTGGAGAAAAGACAGTTCATCTAATTACTTCTCGAGGTTGCCCCTATTCATGTAAATTCTGCACGATTAAGAAAGTATGGAGTAGAAAATATAGGTATATGGAAGCTCCAAAAATAGTTGAGATAATGAAGTTCTTAAGAAAAGAATATGGAATAAATAATTTCAACCTGGATGATGATATATTTACTTTTGATCGGGAAAGAGTAATTAAGCTTTGTCAGCTAATTCTTCAGGATGAGGCACTGCAAAATATAAGATGGAAAATTACAACCCGAGCGGATCGTTTAGATGAAGAGTTGTTGAAAATGATGTATAAAGCAGGCTTGCGCTACATAGCTATTGGTCTGGAGACAGTTGATCCTTCTGTTCTCAAAGCAGTAGATAAAAGGTTAGACTTGAAAAGTGTAGAGGACGTAGTTAAGGTTGCTCATGAGCTAGGAATAAAAGTGCGCTATTTCCTCATGATAGGACTTCCTTATCAGACTAAAGAGAGCATAGAGAGAACAATAGAGTTTATAAGAAAAACTCAACCAGATGAGGCCCATATTGCAACATTTGTTCCTTATCCAGGTACTGAAATGGGAGATAACCCTGAGAAATTTGGCATAAGAATATTAAATAGAGATTTAACTCAGTATTATATGAGGGATTGGAGAAAGTTCACTGACTTTGGTGAGGAAGAAGAAAAAGAACCCTTAATAGAGACAAGATGGATGAGTCGCGAGGAGATAAAAGAGATGAGAAAGAAACTAATGGAAGCGCTAAAAGATGGAGGCCAACTGCTTGAAGGATTAACTGACCCAATTACGAAAAAGTATATTTTGAAGATGCTTATTTTAGGTTATGAAAAGTTAGGTATAGACAGAGAAATTGTTGAAAAGTTTGTAGAGATCTTAAGCTCAAATTATGATAAACCTTCAGAAGTTGTTAAAAGGAAGGTTTTGACCGATTCTGAGCTCAAGAGTGTGTTTAGTTATCCTTATGGAAAATTTCATAGGGCCTATAGGGAATATCGCAGGACTGGAAGGTATGCATGGTTTAAGTCATTGGTTGATATGGAAACTTTAATAGGCGTTATGTGTGATGTAGGATGTGGCAATAATGCATTAGGAGAATATCTTCTTATGGAAGCAAAAGAAATTAAAAAAGTTATAGGGGTAGATTTGGTTAAGTATCCTGATGTAAGAGAAGCTCCACCAAATTTAGAATTCCGTAGAGTAACTAACCCTTTAAAGTTACCTTTGGAATCGGAGTCCATAGACATAGTAAGCTTCGTATATACTCTTCATCATGTTCCTTACGAGAATCAGGTGACAGTGTTAAAAGAAGCGTATAGAGGATTAAAAGAGAAGGGGATAGGTATAATTATCGAAGATACTTACGCCACAACCATGGTTGCGGAAATGGATTATCAAAATTTAATAAAGGAGTTACTCGAACTATCAGACACTCAAATATACTCAGTTTTATCATTCAGTGATTGGTTAACTAATAGTTCTATTGTTTATCCGAATATACCACAAGAGGTTCCCATTCCTGCTGTATTTCGTTCTATGGAAGAGTGGACAAAGATTTTTGAAAGAGTAGGATTTTATATCGAAGAGGAGCGATTTGTGGGTCTACCCCAGGAGAGAATTCATTTAGTGCCTATGGGTTTCTTTCTTTTACGAAAGGATGGAGGAAGAATATTTTATAGGTATGTAGTAGTGAGTAGAATTCTTTTAGATATTGTCTTTATTGGTAAGGAGAATCGTTTGAATAATGCTAGAAGAACTCTCTCTTTCGAGGACAGAGCCAGATATCCTGCAAGATGTACTAAGTGGGAAGGGGAGATGAATAAAGCTGTAGAATGTTTGAGAGCGAAGACAAGAAGTATAGCTACACCTAAGGATCTTACTGATGTGGAGAATAAAAATAAGGGTAATACAATTGAAAAAGTTGCTTTCTTAAAAGAAGTAGGTCTTGCTGTGCACAAACTTGCTTTAAAAGCAGAATATTTAAATGATGCTACTTATGGTTGCTATCTTCTTACTCTTATTAGAGGTTCTGTTCAAATAAGAGCACCGAATAGAGAAGTAGTAGGAAAATATACTGCATTAAAAGAAGAATTTATTCCTATTATTCTTATTTTTGCCTCTCTACGAAAATATATTATCTTTCCTCAAGAAGAAATAGAGATAATCAAGTCATTTATGGACTTAGATGGAGGCAGGAGAAATTGCTTTCCTTTCTACGATCAAAATATAATAAATACAATAATTTCGGTTAATGTAGAAGTTGACAGAAAGACATATTTAAAGAATCTCTGCAAAGGTTCGAGTATAGTAAATAGACTATGGCGGAAATTAACTAAATTTTTTGATGAAGAAAGCGCTTATGTAATTGCTCTATTAATTCCAGCTTTTTTAGGAGATAAATTTCTTAAAATTGATTTGGGAGGAGGAAGTATTGAACTTTCTAAAATTTATAAGCATTTCTCTAAGGCTGATGACGTAACAGAATTCTATATATTTGATTTAATAATGAAAGATAGAGAAAGAATGAAGATATTAATTCCAGAGCCAATAGAGATCCCTCGTGCTTTTCGTCAACCACTCTTTCGTGAGTTTCTTAGACCTGTTTATAGAAATGATAAAGTGGTAGTTTTTGGAAAATATAGTATTCATGAATTTATTCCCGGGGTACATTTTGATCCTTTTAATGAAAAAATTTATCAAGAAATCGAGAGAAATAAACAGAGTTTGATTACTTACATAAAAGAGATGGGTTATCTTGCACGTGGGAGAGCTTGGTTATTGCCTGAAAAAATCGATTTTGATGACCAGATTATTTCTCCTCAGACAGGAGAGGTTATATTAATTGATGTTGAAGATTTTAATATTTTAGAGAGGTTAGAAAAATTACCTTTTAATATGAGTTCTTATTTGCCTACTTACATAAGAAGTGTAATGAATACAGATATAGAAAATTTGCGTTTACTTTCTTCTTGGAATATGCAAGAGAGAAGGAGAGAGATTGTGAGTATATTTAAGAAAGGATTTAGAGAGGCTGATAGGAGGTTGAAAGAAAATTTAGAAAGAAGTACGAATATTCTTAAGCAACTTGTTGAAGATAAGACAATCTGTAGGAAGATTATATTAAAATATAAGATTTGGGTTAATTGCAACTATGATATGCTTTTTAAGAAAATTTTAGAGGCAATGCCTTCTAAGAATATTAACCAAAGTAATTTCGATGGAGGAGAATATAATAACCAACTAAATAACTCAATTCTTTCTTTTCTAAACCAACTCTCTTCTAATCCTCACCTTTCTCTAAATGATATTATAAATCGCTATTTGGTAATCAAAGACCTCCAATTCTTCAAACTCCTCTTAGAAAGCCTCCTTGAAATACAAGAAGGTCGTGCTCCTCCTTTAGAATTGCCTGAAGAGACGATTCAGACTTTATATAATTGCCTTTTC
>QNCE01000108.1 GCA_003644405.1 Candidatus Omnitrophota bacterium
CCTTTCTACAAAACCTTAAAATTTGAGTATCTTCTTGAGCAGTTATTTCACAAGATTTAACCGTAGCAGGGATAAATAAAGAGAGTTTATCTTCACCTTGTTTAATCTGGAGAGTAATTGTTTTGCTGCCATCGGTTACTTCTGCTTTTCCTTTTACAATGATTAATTCGCTAAAGGTATCTTCGGGTAAGTTAAGGATTATGGTTTTTCCTCTTTTAAGAGTTATTCTTGTTGCTGTAAAGTAGTTCTCAGACCAGATATTTCCATAAGGTCCTTCAATAAGTAGTTCTTCTTTATAGCCATCTTCTTTTTTGAGAGTTTCTTTTTCAAGAATGAAGTCTTCTTTTTGAGTAGCAAGAGGTTTTAGACCTTTTCTTATGTAGGTTTCTATAGTCTGGTATTCTATCCTCAGAATTTGTTCTAATAAGTTTTCATCTTTTGTTTGCTCATATTGAGAGATAAGTTCTTTTATTTGTTTTTTCTCTTCTCCTGTTAAGGCTAATTTCTTCCTCATCTGTACCTTATTGTCCTTTTCCTCATAAACAATGGGTGTATACATATCAATAAAAGAATAGGTTGTATTTGAAGTCTGCTGTAGCTCAACAAGGATAAGATGAGTGTTTTTCTCTTCATCTTCTACAGGAATAATTATCCAGGCTTCGTTTTTCATCTCTTTTCCTTTTAAAGGATGTGTTTGATGAGATAAACCAAAGATAGCATGAGGATAGCCTACAGGAGAGATAATTATAAGGTCTGGTTTAAGTCTAAGATCTATTTCATTAAATACTCTAATGATTTTCTCTCGTATCTGGCGAATATCCTTTAAACAACGGATAAACTCTACTATTTTTCCTTCTTTTAGGAATTCTTGAGCCTTTAAGAGAATATCTTTAAATTCTTCTTTATTTCGCCATTCTTTATCTTTCCATTGTTTGTTTGCCTGATGAACTACCCAAGAAGTATAAAATTCCTTAAATTTTTCAAAAGAAGCTTTATCCTCTTTAAGCATATCTTTTAATCTCCAGGCAAGGAGACGGTCTTCTTTAAGATATTCTATAAAGGTATCAATGCCTATCTCATTTAGATAAGAGTTAAATCCCATATGGACTTTATCTTCAAAACGGGTGCAGAGGAATTTAACAAAGAAGGGTTTCTCTATAAAGACACCCAACATATCAGGACATCTCTCTAAAAGTTCTTTTAAAGTTAAAGGAGCAATAATTAGATTGTCTTCTTCCAGTTGGGTATTGGCAATTATAGATAAACCATCTTTTTGTGTAGAATTAAACCAGTACTCAGCAATAGGTTTAGCTTCATCTATCTGTTTGCCTGCAATTATCTGATTTCCTTTACCACCCCAGGCGTAATTTTTTACTGCAGGAAGAGTAGAGAAGATTGTATGGGATAAAGAGTTAATCTGATGAGCTCTTTTTTCTACTGTTTCTTTAGAGATTACATTTATAGAGGTAGCTTGAGGAGAGGTAACTATTTTTAAGGAATTGATTAATCTGGAGAGGCGTTTTTCATTTAATTTGGGATAAAAGGCAATTAAAGGTTCATTTATATCTAATTCCACTTCCATCCACTTAATTTGAGGAACATTATCTATTAGTTTTATCAGATAAGGAGTATTTGAGGTAATTATGGCAACGTAAGGAGCTTTATCTTGTTTTTTGAAGGCTTCCTTTACAGTCTCAAATTCAGAAGGATTGATACCTAATTTCCTTATTTCTTCCTCAGTTAATCTTACAGAAATATCATTAAATCTTAATCCTCCTAAATTAATCATATAATCTACATAGCCAGGCAGACTAAGAGCAAATTTTCCTTCTTTAAGATAAGTAGCTAATACTTCAACTATTTTTCCTTCTGGACTATACTTTACATTAAATTGAATTCCTTCTCCTTCGGTTATATATTTGATATCTAATTGCTCAGCCTGGAAGTGTCCTACGCCTGTAGAGGTAGTCTGTAAGGAATAAGGTAAGAAATCATTTATAAAGAAGGTCTCATGGATAGGAGTTATTCTTTTATTTTGGGTAAGCTGCTTTATATCTTGAGGAACTTCTATAAAGCCATGGTTCATAAGATACATTAAAAGTTTTTCTTTGTTTTGATTGTAGAGGTTATCTTCTATAATGGCTTCATTAAGGATGGAGTTCTTCAATTTATTCACTGCTTCCCTGCCCCGCCAATAAAAACCTAAATCTCCTTCATTTTCTACTTCTTCTGTAGGAAGACTAAATTTATTAAGGTAGGATAAACCTCTTTTGTTATTTTGAAGCATAAAATCTTTATAAGAGGTGACTTTCATATTTTGGATATCTTTAACATTATTTTTCATCCAGAAGAGGATATTTAGAGTTTGGGAAGCAAGAAGTTGTAAGCTATAAGCATTATCTTTATTAGATAAATTAAGGGATTTTTTAATTACTCCTTTTAAGAAGTCTTTTATGGAAAAATAAAACTCTCTATTTTCTGCACAGGCTTGGATTAATTGATTAAATAGATAAGCAGATACCTTAAGGAGATCTTCTTCCTTCTTGTAGAGATTAAAAAGTAGAATTACTGCTTCCTGAACTTTTTCTTCTTTAGTAATTAAAGGAAGAAGTTTATGTTTTAATTTTCCTTCTTCATCAACAAATAAATGGGATTTATTTATTGCCCAGAGGGAGAATAAAGCTTTAATTATAACGTTGGGGTCATAAATTCCAAAGGTTAATATCTTTCTATATCCTTTTACTTCTTTTTCCTGAGGCTCATCTTTTTCAATATCTAATCCAATAGGAATAACTTTTGCTTGAGTAGCTTTGATTATCTCTTTCTGGTTAAAAGGAATGTAAGTCTGTTTTTTAATCTCTTCATTCTCTTTAGGTGTATATTTATCCTGCTTATAACCGATTTTTTCTCCAATACCTATGATATAGTGAATGTATTTATCTAAAGAGGTGTAATCAAGGAAGGTATTTCTGTATTTGGGTTGGCAGGATACATAACGATAAAGACGATTAAGCATATCTAAGGCAGTGGGTGATTCACCTTCTATTATAGGGTCGTTTTCTACTATAGGATTGACCAGATATACTTTAACTGCCTTTTTATTCTCTTCAATTGCTTTTTGAATTCTTTCTACAATTAAAGCACTTCCTATATTGGATTCTAAAGAGGTTACAGAATAGACAATTATATCGGCATCTTTTATTGCCTCACAAGCAGATTCAACCGCTTCTGCTTTTTTAGAGGATAAACTATCGGTAACAGAGTGTTGAGCAATGATTCTTGCAGCCTGAATTATTTTATCTTTTTCTACCACTATCCTTGTTGTTTTCCTTACTTCCTCATCATTGGATTCTACTTCTGTAAGGGTTATATTTTGTTCTTTGAATTCTTGCTTTATTTTTTCTATCTCTTCTTTTTCTACAAGCCATAAACCAATGAAATCAGCTTTTTTAGGATGTTCATTTATACCTGTTTCGGCAAAGTAAATTGTTCCATCCTCAAGCATAGCAATAAGGTGGTATCTTTTATCAGTAGCAAAGTATACTTTGTTATCTCCAATATCTAAAAGCTCTCCTATTTGGTCAGCAGCTTCCTGCCATGAGGCGGTTTTAATTAAATCTTCTTTTGTATCTTTCTTTTCTGCATAATACCAGGCACATCCTACCAAAGCTATACTTCTTAAAGGTATGTTGTTGAAGGTAAATTTGGAGTCAGGAAAGTATTTCTTTAAGAAGATGTAGAATTGTAAAAGATATTTTAGGAGTTCAATCTGTTTATTTTTATCAATAGAAGAGAATTTAGTAAGGAGAGATTCTTTTTGTTTAATAGCTTCATTTTTGATATTTTCATCTATTTTGGGTAAGGAGTTTTTCTTCGGTTTTTTGAATTGATTATTTAAGTCATTGAATTGACTAATGAGTTTATTTAACTCTTTGTTTTGAGAAGACGGACAGTTTTGGATAAGTCTTTGGAGTAATTCATAAAATTGTATATCTAAAAGAGTTCTTATCGCTTTTTCATCTTCTCCTTTTATCTTTATTCGTGAAGAGAGGAATTCTTTAACTTCTTTATCGTTGGCTAAATCTAAGAGGCTTTTACCACAATCAGGAACTCCTGTAGCATCAAAATCATGAGCAGCAATAAGCCAGCTTCTTCCATCATCAGTTGCTCCTAAAATGATAGAGACTTTAACATTAGGTAAGGATTTAAGTAACTTGGTATATTCACTGGCTCCTCTTCCACCTCTAAATATTACAATATGGATTTTTTCTTGGTTATTTTTAAGGAGGGTATCTTGATCGAAAAGGCAATTATATAAAGTCTGAATCGTCTCTTCAGGCAATTCTAAAGGAGGAGCACGACCTTCTTGTATTTCAAGGAGGCTTTCTAAGAGGAGTTTGAAGAATTGGAGGTCTTTGATTAC
>QNCE01000109.1 GCA_003644405.1 Candidatus Omnitrophota bacterium
ACCTCTTCTAAGACCTGCTTGGTAAAGTTAAAATCTTCTTCATCTTCATAAGGAAATCCTACTATAATATCTGTACTTAATGAGCCCTTCACGATCTTTTTATAATCCTTTACTAAATTAAGGTAAAATTCTCTTGTGTAACCTCGGTTCATAAGTGCTAAAATTCTATTTGAACCGGATTGAAAGGGAAGATGAAGGTGCTTTCTAATTTTTGGTGAACTTGCCATAAGGTAGAATAACTCTTTTGAGGTATTCTTAGGATGAGAAGTAACAAAATCTATCTCTTTGAGTTCCTCAATCTTAGTTATCTTCTCTAGGAGCTTCACAAAATTAGTACCAGCGTAATTATAGTCGTTAACATTCTGACCTAATAAGGTAATTCTTTTTATTCCCAAGGATAAGTTTCTTTCTATCTCTCTTATTATATCGTCAGGATGGCGAGGACGCAAATTTCCTCTAACGAAAGGCACCACACAGTAAGAGCAATAATTCGAACAACCGGTAGAGATTACTACCTGCGCATGGTGAGCATCGACTCTAAAAGAAGCATGATAGAACTCTTCATTACGAACTCGGTCTTCTAAATCTATCACTCGAACTTTTTCCTTCTTAATTTTATCTACATACTCAAACACTTTATCAAAAGAACTAGGACCACAGACTAAATCGATATGATTCATCTTCTTAAATAACTCCTTGCCTCTATTGCGAGCCATACAGCCAATTAAACCTATAACAGGTTTAGCGGTTAGCGTATAGCGGTTAGCGTTTAGTGAATTCTCACTATTTTTTTGAACTAACCGCTTACCCCTAACCCCTAAACGCTTTAAACTACCCAGAAAAGATATTGCCCTATTTTCAGCATGCTCACGAACTGAACAGGTATTAACTAAAATAACATCTGCATCTTCAAGCTCAGCTGTTAACGACCAGCCTTTCTCAAGAAATATCCCTGCCAAAGCCTCCGAATCCCTATCGTTCATCTGACATCCGAAGGTTTTAATATAGACTTTAGGCATAAATATATAATTTACTTTGAAAGCTGCCCGTTTATCTTGGCCAACAAATAGGTAAATTTGTTGGCAGAATAATAATCGCGTTCTTTCCTATCCAGCAGAGAACCCAAAGTTACCTTATAATCTTTATCTCTAAATGAAAGGATAAGCTCCTTTAGGCTCTTAAGTTGATTAACATCTGCCTCTAAAGATAAACCCTGCCGCAATAAAAACTCTATGTCAAAACAATCTCTTATATCTTTTCTGTCAAGGGCAGCAGCGATTTTATTTCTTAAAGTTTGGCCTAAGGTATGAACTCTGAGAGCAACCTGCCTTGTTGCATAAGGTGAGAAGGCTATCTTCTGTTCAAAATCACAAGGTTCTGTCTCTTTTCTTATCTCGATTTTTAATCTATTAGGGTAATTGGCTGTCCGTATCTCAAAAAGAAGAGAATAGAATTTTATATTAGAATCAGTTAACTCATATAGTGAAGAAAGATATTCCTTTAGTTTGCTAAAATATCTTTTCTGGTTTATTTTTTTTATGAACCAGAAATCAAGGTCTACTGAATAACGAGGCAGGCCCCAGCAGAGCCTAAGCATCGTTCCTCCGCCGAATACAAGCGGCTCAAGGAATCTCGCATTATTTAACTTCTCCAAGACTTCAATTTCAAATATTTCGTGCTTATGCAAATTATACATACTCCTTAACAGCTCTTTGTACTCTTCGGGGAAACTTTTTTGCTAGTGTCTTCAGATTATTTAAATTGAACTTATTATAATCAAGAGAAGTTTTGTCAAATTTATAGCGCCCTAGCAAAGATAAGTACAGCGCATCCAAGAAAGCCTTCTCCGGCGTAGCAATAAAGAAATCTTTAACCTTCACAAAACCAAAGTATAACTTGGGGTTAATCTTTGTGTAATTAAACATAACCCCTTCAAGAGAAATTTCCTTTGTCCTCCTCAGACATACAGATTCAAAGAAATCCTGTTGGATTTGGGTGGTTATCCGATAATAATCAAGGGCGCTCATCAAAGAAATATAAGAAGGTACCTGAAGGATATTCGCTAATAAAAACCTTTCTTCCCTGTCAAGTTTACTCCAAACCTCTCTTAAAACATAAATATTTCGTTTAATCCTAATAATTAACCCGTATTTTACGAAGCGTCCTGCCTCAACCCGTGCAGAATCGAAAGATATTCCCAACACCTTTGCTATCTCCTCATAGCCGAAATAAACTTTTCGTATTTTCCTAAGTTTACGGTAATTATTCATAAGCATAGATAATTAACATTTTTGTTAATTTATTATACTTTATATCTGAAATTTGTCAACAAGATCCATCCTGGGGTGAAGGTGTAAATATAGATTTTAAATATTGGGGGCTTAGTAGTTATATCCAGGGTTTATCTTCTTTTCCAGTTATATCATCTAAGTAATCGTAGTCTTCCAATTCTTCATCCAACTCCTGCATTTTCTCTTCATAGTCTTCTTCTTTCTTATTTTTACTTTCCGAAGGAAAAAATAACTCTTTAACTAAAAACACTAAAATTGCAATTACCCCTAAAAGAACAATCACCCACACATTAGAATCAAATCTCTTTATCTCTCAGTATCTTTATTTTTTTCTCTGCCTCTTTCAACTTCTCGAAAAATCTATCCTTTTTAAACTCTGACTTCCAATCTTTCATAATTTTCCATCCTCCAAACCGAATTAAACCATTACGCCATAAACGATACCACTTTCTCCAGCCTATTTTAATATTATTCAAAAAGAAGATTAAGGAAGGGAACAAAAATATATGTAGTCCCATTATAAATATATATTTAAATTGGTAAAACTTGCCCATAATTTTAAGTATAGAACTTTGTAAACTAGAAGCGCTCAGAGGCTTATCAGGCTCAAAAAGAGGAAAATTTCCATCATAATATTCCCAACCAATATCCTCAAGAGGATAAATTCTCTTCTGCCTCTCTAATCTATATCTTAACTCTGTACCGGGTAAAGGAACAGGGAGTAAGACCTGAATAGTATCGATCTTTGCTTCTTTAATAAATCTTTTAAACCGCCTAATGCGCTCTTCCTCTGACAAACTAAAAGAGATATTTTCTCTTAAAGGATAACCAAATATAAACATACCATGGACCAAGAATCCAAATCTATGAAATATTCTGGCTAATTCTATCATATCTTCAGTCCTAATACATTTATTCATTGCTTTTAGCTCCTCATCAATAGGAGATTCAAAACCAATAGCTACCATATTAATCCCAGCTCTTCTCATCGCAGAAAGAAGCTGAGAATCTTTAGCTTTATCCAATCTTATCTGAACTGTAAAATCTAACCTTCTCCTTATCTGGTCTTGATAATCTCTAAGCATATTACAGAAACGAATCGTTTCCTCTCGATATTGACCAAAGAGGTCATCAACGATAAAAAAATGCCGACCATCTCTACTCTCCACAACAAGCCGAATATCTTCAAGCACTCGTTCCACAGAAGCAGGCCGGGGTCTACCTTTTACCGTGCAAAATTCACAATTCATTCCACATCCTCTAACTCTCCCTATAGGATAAAGCTTTATCTTTGCGTAACGGACTAAAGAAAAATCCGGATGGGGCAATTTGTCAAAATCAGTAATAGGCTCTCTAGGCTCAGTTAAGACTACTCTCTCCCCTTTTAAATAGGCAATCCCCTTTATTCTTGATACATCTCTATTTTCTTGAAGAGCCCCCAGAAGCTCTCTTATAGTCTCTTCACCTTCGCCAATAACCACATAATCAATATAAGAATTCAAAGCCTCACCAATATTCTCTCCAACAAAATGTTGGCCCCCTGCAATGACTATAGCCCCTCTCTCTTTATAGAAACGAGCTATCTCATAGAGCCTGGGGATAGTACTTGTAAGACCCCCATACAAACCAACCACATCTGCTTCTCTCATATACTGCAAAAGACTATGGTCAGCTCCTCCAGATAGAGAACGGGGCCCACATTTGCCAAGATTATTCTCATCAATAACTTCAACATCCCAGTCCTCCATCTCCTTAACCACAGTAGCTATACAAACAGGACCAAGAGCAGTAGTTATCTTGGCAATATTTGAATAAATATTGAAGGCAGGGTATTTCGGAATTATTAATCTAAACCTGTATCTTTTTTTGGAAGGATTAAACATTACTTAATAAAAAACCTCAAATCTCTTCATTCTTAAGTTGTATCTGCCTCACTGTTTTGTGAGTAATTGCTTCCTTAAGGGCTAATTTATCTTGAGTATAACTTATATAAGTAGGCTCAACCCTATCTGACACAATACTG
>QNCE01000110.1 GCA_003644405.1 Candidatus Omnitrophota bacterium
ATTTTTGTATTAAAAATTGGGCTAATTCTAAACTTTAAATTGAATGCAAATAACTCACTTTTGCGTAAAAAGGCCAATTACTACCATAATGTTCTTCTTAGGAATCATTCTGTTAGGGGTGATTGCTTGGAATTTTCTTCCCCAGGAGCTTCTGCCTCCTCTTACTTACCCCCAAATCACAGTTTTAACTACCTACGAAGGCGCTTCTCCCCAAGAGATAGAAAGTCTAATTACGCGTCCTATTGAAGAAGCAGTTGGAACAGTAAATAAAGTTAAAAGGGTTTCCTCTATCTCCAAAGAAGGAACTTCTATTGTAATGATAGAATTCGACTGGGATGTCAATGTAGATTTTGCATCTTTAGAAGTAAGAGAAAAAATAGATTTGATTAAAGAAAAATTACCTCGCGAAGCGAAAGAACCAATCGTTATGAAATATAATCCTTTTGATACCCCGGTAATGAGAATTAATGTTGTGGGTAATGTCTCTCCTCTCAAGTTACGAAAAATTGCTAAAAAAAATATTAAAGAAGAACTGGAAAAATTAGAAGGAGTGGGTAGTGTAGAATTAACAGGAGGGTTGGAAAGAGAAATTCTTATAGAAGTAGAAGAAGCAAGATTACGAGCAGCTTCTTTATCTATTCTTGATGTATCCGAAAGTCTAAAGAGAGGAAACTTAAATTATCCTGCAGGAAACATTAAACAACCATTTTTTGAATTTCTTGTAAGAACTTTAGGGGAATTTCAAACTGTACCCGAAATAGCTCTATTACCTATAAAGGCTGAATATCCTCTCTCAGAGAGAGAAAAAAAATTGCAACAACAAATTCCAGAAGAAAAAGAAGAAGTTGAGTATCCTGAAAGCGAACGGCTGATTCTTATTAAAGATGTAGCTAAAACAAAGGACACAACCAAAGAAAGAGAATCGATATCTCGCTATCAAGGCACTGAATCTGTAACACTCTCTGTAAGAAGACAATCACAGGCGAACGTAGTAAAAGTAGCAAATTTAATCAAAACAGAATTAGAAGAGCTTAAGAAAAGTTTACCTCCGGAGATAGACTTAAAAATAGCATACGACCAATCTAAATTCATCAAGGAATCACTCTCTAATGTAAAAGATGCTGCCCTTCAGGGGGGGATTCTTGCTTTCTTAATTATTCTATTATTTCTACGAAGATTATGGTTCTCTACCGTGATTATCATCTCTATCCCTCTATGTATTTTGGCAGTAATTACTTTAATGTATATTTCCAAAATAAGCTTAAACATAATATCATTAGGAGGGTTAGCTTTAGGGGTAGGAATGCTGGTGGATAACGCTGTGGTTGTTTTGGAATCTATATTTGTTAATCCTCATCAAGAAATTAAGAAAAAGGTTATCCTGGGAACCCAAGAAGTAGGAAGCGCTATTTTTGGTTCCACTCTTACTACAATTTGTGTATTTTTACCAATGATATTTGTAATAGGAATTGCAGGACAGTTATTTAAGCAACTCGCCTTCTCTATAGTATTCTCTCTTCTTGCCTCTCTTGTTACAGCTTTAACTATAATTCCTGTATTAATAAGTATGAGAAAAATATCGTCATCCAAAGAAAAAAAAGAGCTTACTTTAACTAAATGGGAGAAAATTTTTACTTTCTTTTTTAAATATAGAATATTAACTTTACCCGTGGTAAGTATATTATTTATTATTTCTCTCTTTATTTTTCTTCGTATAGATAGAGAATTGTTGCCTCGCACCGATTATCATGAGTTTACTATAAAAGTGGACTGCGAGCCAGGAACACCTCTGGAAGGGACAGATAAAATAGTAAAAAAAATAGAGAAAGTTTTATTTTCTTTGCCTCAAATAGAAGAGGTAAGTATAAACATAGGTTCATCTAGTGAAAAACCGGAAGAAAAAGCAATTCAATCTCAAGAAGAATATCAAGCCCAAATCTTCGTAAAAGTCAATAGAAAAATTCCTACTTTAGAAGTAATTGATATCTTAAAAGAAAGGTTAAAATTTTTAGAAAATAAAAAAGTCTCTCTTAATTTTCTTGCGCAAGAAAGTTTCTTAAAGGAAGCTTTTGCCCAACAGGCTCCTTTAGTTTTGGAGATTAAAGGTGATGATATTGATACCTTAAAAGAAATAGGGTTAAATCTAAAAGAAAAACTTGAAAAACTGCCTTTTCTTTACAATCTTAAGCTGGACTACATTCCTCCGCGACCAGAAATTAGAGCAGAAGTTATAAAAGATAAAGCCTCTCTATATCATCTTAACGTCAATCTTATTGCCCAAACTTTAAATACTTCTATAAAGGGAGATGTTCCTACCAAATTCAAGGAAAAAGGCGAGGAGTATGACATTAGAGTAAGGCTTAGAGAAGAAGACAGAAACGACATAGAAAAATTGGGGCATCTTCTAATCCATGGTTTTTACAGAGACAAAAAAATAAACGTTCCTCTAATGGAAGTAGCTAATATAAGAAAAGATTTTGGACCAACTCAAATAAAGAGAACAGCTCAGGAGAGAACTATAACTTTGAGCTCAAGTATATACAAGACACCTCTTAGTAAGGTTGTAGAGGAAGTACAAAAAATACTCCAAAAAATAAAACTTCCTTTTGGCTACAAAGTGGAAATCGGAGGCGAAGGAAAACGGATGGAAGAATCATTTAATTCTCTGAAATTTGCTCTCATTCTTTCTGTAATTTTAGTATATATGGTTATGGCTTCTGAATTTGAATCATTATGGCAGCCTTTTTTAATTTTAATTACATTACCTCTCTCCCTTATTGGAGTAAGCCTAATTCTTCTTTTAGTAAAAATTCCTCTAAACATAATAAGTTTCTTGGGGCTCATTATGTTAGGTGGAATTGTGGTAAACAATGGAATAGTTCTGATAGATTATATAAACTTTTTACGAAGGGAAAAGAAAATCCCCTTAGAGGAAAGCATAAAATTAGCCAGCAGTAGAAGAATAAGGCCTATTTTGATGACCTCATTAACTACTGTCCTAGGATTGCTACCTTTAAGTTTAGGAATTGGTGGAACTCAGCTTATGCAATCTTTAGGAGTAGTTACTATTGGAGGATTATTATCTTCTACATTCTTTACTCCTGTGATATTACCTATACTCTACTATTATTTTGAAAAATCACTTCAGTATTTACCAAAAAGAAAACACAAAGCTGTTGAACCAGAAAAAGAAGAAGAGGAAGGAGAAGAAGAAAGAAAAGAAGAAGAAACTTATATAAAGAAAAAATTGAATGAGAGGCAAAAGAAGTTAATTGAATATCTAAAGAAAAACAATAGAATTACCAGGGCTGAGTACGCCAAAATGTTTGGTATTTCTATACCTACTGCATCAAGAGATTTGAAACTTCTTTCTAATTTAGGAATTATTGAAGGGAAAGGTCCCTTAGGACCTGGCAGATATTATATTTTAAAAAAAGAATCAGAATTGTAAACTAAAACTAGATGAATTGAAAAATGAGCATACCTAAATTCTCTATAAATAGGCCAGTAACTATTTTTATGATATTCTCTGCTATCGCTTTATTTGGAATAATTTCTCTCTACAACCTTCCTATAGAACTTATGCCTACCATAGAAAGAGGAAAAATTTCAATCATAACCTATGTAAGAGGAGGAATGCCTTCGATGGAAATCGAGAAGAGACTGGCTAAACTCTTAGAAGAAAATTTAAGTGACATCTCTCATCTAAAACATATTCTTACTGTTTCTAAAGAGGGCGAAAACACTGTAGTTTTAGAGTTTGAACCTGAAGCCAATATGGATTATGCTTCTTTAGAGGTAAGAGAACGCCTGGCAAAGATTAAAGACGAATTTCCTCGTGAAGCTGAGCGACCTGTCATCTTTCAATTTGGATACGGAGAATTTCCTATCATTGCGGTAACTCTTATCTCTAATAGATACACCCCTGAAGATTTAAGAAAACTTGCTGAAGATTTTCTAAAAGAGAAATTTTTAAGAATAGAAGGAGTAGCCAGAGCAGAAATCGTAGGCGGAAGAGAAGAGAAAATTATGATTGAATTAGATAAAAGGAAACTTGCTGCTTACAATCTTTCTTTACAAGAGATTTTAGATATCGTAGGAGCAAGTAATATTAATCTGGTAGGAGGAAAAATCAATCAGAGAGGGACTAAATATCTTGTAAGGTGTTTAGGAGAATTTAAGACAATCGAAGATATAAGAAACTTAGCAATAAAAGTAAGCGAAGAAGGAAGTTTAATTAGATTAAAAGATATCGCTGAAGTAAAAGCAGACTTTTTAGA
>QNCE01000111.1 GCA_003644405.1 Candidatus Omnitrophota bacterium
ATTTAGTACTTCTAAAGGATTAACAATGTAGGCGTTATTTTGCTTGTATTTTTCTTTTAAGTCTTCTATTTCTTTAAGAATTCCCGTGATTACAATTCTTTCTTTCTCATCTTTATCTTCATAAAACTCATTTAACCTCTTAAATCTCCAACCTTCAGGAATAATAGAGTTTGTAATGTTAAGATATTTTATAAGCCAGATTCTCTCTTTATAGGAAAATTCATTTCCACTTCCTATACCAATCCAGGAATTAGATATTTGAGAGTCTTCTGCTACAGAGAGAGCATTCATTCTTCCTTTAGAGGGTTGTTCATAAATACTTATCCTTCCTCTCTTTCCAAAATCAGCAAATAAATCATTGTCTTCAAAAGTAGAATTTTCAACAGTTGCATTCTTCAGTTCCCAACCATCACCCAGATAAGTATAACCTCTTATCTGACTGTTATCTATCACTACACCCCTTCCTACTTTAGATAAAGCACTCACCTTTACATTACCAAATAAGAAAACCATATCTACCTCAATTGCCTCTTTTCCTTTCTTGATAAATTTATGAGCAAAGATTTTTAAAGGCTTATCTATTTCTCCTATAACTTTAAATTGAAGATGATCCTTATCAAAGAAACAGCCTCCTTTTCCTCCCAAAGGCTTTTTAGCATCAGCAAGTTCTTTAAGGGGATCTTTTACCTTTCTCTCTTTTTCTTGATCTTCTCCAAATCCTTTTTGAGCTAAATTTTCTAAAAAAGGAAATAGCTCATCTTCTCTAAAGGAAGCAGGTTGGGGAATTTTCTCTTTAATATAGGAAGATACTTTTTGCTTTTCTTCTTCTGTAAGTTGAGAGTCGCGAGGAGTTAAAACTATATTGTTAATAATCACTATTTCTTTACTGTTTCCAATATTTATAGTTTTATTTTCAACTTCAATCTCATTTTGTGATTTAAATTCAACTTGAGAGTTAACAAGAAAGATATCTTTTGAGGTAAGATCAAGATTATCAGCTGCTTTTAATTGGGAATTCATAAGGGTGAAATTTCCTAATTTAATGTTTTGGCCAATGATTTTTGATGCCGAATCTATATGGAAGAAGCCTTCTAAGGTAAGATTTTCTGCATCTTTAAATACCTCTTTAAAAGTTTCGGGGATAAGTAAGCCTTTATTTAAGGTATCTAGGGAAGATTGAGGATTTTTCTCTATCTTAATATTTTTCTTAATATTTTCGTCTAATTTTTTCAAGAGACGATAATGGGTTTTTCTTAAGGAAGAGAAGAGTTTGTTTTCCCTTTCGGGATTCTTTATATTTGTAGGAACCCATTCTTGTAGACCTAAGTTAACGTAACCTATAGGATAAGGAGTTTTCTTCCCTTTAGCTATCCAGTCCTGATATAAAACATCAGAAACTACCCAAGGAGAAGCTTTTATTCCTCCTGTTTTTACATCAATCATTACTCTTGATTTATCAAAAATACCATCTACATAGTGAGGATAAAGGTCTGTACGGAAGATAGCTACGTTAGCATTTATCGGCCTTCCCCAAGGTTCTTTCTCTGCTTCTTCTATAAGTTCTTTTCTTAATTTTTTATTTATTGCCTCCCATTCTAAAAGATTGCAGAACCTACCTTCATCATCGAAAATAAGATTTCCTTTTGCCTCTACTTCTTTATTTAATTTTCCTCCTGCAGTAAATAGATAATCTCCTCTGATTGTCTCAAGCCAACTAACAAAATAAGCAGAGATCATCTCATCAATAGAGGCCTGGGCATTCTCACCTAAGACTAAGGCAAGATAACGAGTTTTAAACCTTTCTTCTAACTGGTCTAAAGCAATAAAGGCTCTTCTTAAGGCTTTCCCAAATCCTTCTACACGATATTTATCATCAGGATATTCATTAAAAGAAGAGATAGTGGGAGCAACAATGATTGTGTTTTCTCCGAAAAGAAGCTTTTGTTTCTCTTTATCTATCCATTCTTGAGGCAATATAAAGGTGGAGATCTTTTCTCCTTTTTTGAATCTTCTCAGCCCCTCCTCATTTAAAATTCTTACCAAAGAAGTATTTTCTGTAATTACTAAGGGTTTTATTGTAGGAAATAATAAAGAGAGTTTAGAGGCTAATCTTACATGAGTCTCTCCAAGGATTTCACCAGCTAAAGATTTAGGAATAAGGGTACCAGGAGTATAACGGGAACCTTTTCCTGCGGTAAGAAGAACAAATCTTATACCAAAAAGTTCATCAAAGTGTCTGCGGAAGGCTTTATAGATCTCTTTATTATTTGAAGATTTTACCTTTTGCCAGAGTTCTTCCCAAGTTATATTTTCATTTATGTCTTTTAATCCTGCTTCTTTTACTTGATTTATTATCACCTCCTTATTCTCTTCCCAATATTCTGCAAGTTTTATTGCCATTGCTTTAAGTGCCTCTTGAGCACGGAGTTCTGCTTCTTTTTGTAAATTTTGGTACATTTTAAGTAGTTCATTGTAAAGTTTTTTAACCTCCTCATCAGTTTTTCCTTTAAGGATTTTTTTGAATTTTTTACGGAAGCCTTTGTAGTCGTCTTTGCCGTATTCTTCAATAATCTTAAGAACACGATTAAATCCTTGAAACTCTACAATATCCTTTATTCCTAAAATTTCTTCAATGATTTTGCGGAAGTCATTTAAGTCTTGGGGCCAGTCTGAGTAAAGTTCTTCAACCTCAGAAGTAATAGAAGAATTTCCATCATCAAATTTCCTAAATCTCCTTCTTCTTTTGCCATTCTTAACATTAAATTTTTGGGGATCAAATATCTTCTTTAACCAATTTTGATTACCAAAGAAAGACAATCTCCCAACTATTTTAACTGACCATTTATTCTTGTTTTCTTTTATTTCTTTTCTAATCTTCTTATTATCTTTCTTCATTCTTTTATTTTGCGACTTGACCGTTGATGTAGACTTTTCTTGAAAATCCTTAACAGAACTTTTTTCAGTACTTATACTTTGAGGTCCTTGAGATGAATTGTCGGTTTTCTTTTCTTTGGTAAAGGTTTTTTCTACAGCTATATCTCTATCTTTATTAAAATACTCTTGAAACTGCTTTATTTTCTTCTTATCCGGTATTGGAAGATGAAATTTATTCCTTAACTGTTCTATTTTCTTAGCAAAACTTGGTCTTAACGCTATTGCCTTTTCAAAATTCTCTTTTGCTTCCTCCATTCTTTCTAAGATACTTAAGCATATACCTTTATTGAAATATATCTTTGCATCATCAGGGGCAATCTTCTCTGCACGAGTATAATCTTCAAGGGCTTCGGGTATTTTATTTAACATCTGATAAGCAAGACCACGGTTATAAAGAGAGAGATAATCAAAAGGATCTAGTTTTATAGCCTCACTATAATGAGAAATCGCCTCTTCAAAATTACCCTCTTTGACAAAAGCATTACCTACATTGTATTCAACAGCGGCAATTAAGCCATTTCTATCTAAAATTCGTATCTTTCTATGTAAACCTAAAGGATTTCCTTCCTTTTTGAGTATCCACCAAATACCTTCTTTTCTATATTCTTCTTCTATCCGGAAAGGTCTGCTAATAAGTGGGGGGTTGAAAGTTAAATCAACCATTACTACTTTATTGTCAGGAAGTTCTACTACAATAGTAGCAATATACCCCATTTGTTTTAGAAAATCTTGTATCTCTTCTATAGAAATCTTATCAACAATATGTTGAGGGAGATGATGGGATAAATACTCTCTTATGCTTTCTTTAGTAAAGGTAATTGCTGTCTCTTTCACATCTATAGGTTTTATAGAAAGACCAATGCTCCTGCCTAGAAAATAAAATAACTGAGTAAAACCTTCACAATTGGCGCATTTAAATTCAATAATATGTGGTAGGCCAAATACTCCACTTTTTGCCTCTATCTCCCTAACTAAGCTATCTGCTAATTCTTTTGTTATCTCCAATATTACTGACTCTGATACAGAGTCTGTCTCAAGAAGACGCTTTCTCCAGGATACTAACTTTGACAAAAAGTTATCAGAGGGCTCTCCTAAATTTTCTAAGAAAGTAATAAACTGTTTTGCTATTGCTTCTTCGTATCCAAACTCTTCTATTTCTCTCATAATTAACTGTTCAATAACCTCTCTTATTTCTTCATCACCACTTACATTTTGATGTCCTTGGAATGAATTATCAGGTATTGTGGAGGTATCATTGAAAGATTCTTCTTTCTTAAGAGAAGTCTTTTCTTCTTTAGGTAATTGCGCCTCTTCCTGGGAA
>QNCE01000112.1 GCA_003644405.1 Candidatus Omnitrophota bacterium
AGTCTGGTGAAGAGTTTCTCAGGAATAAAAGAGAAGTCCGGAGCCTGACCAATTGCTTCAATTATCATATCTGCCTCCAGAAACATCTCCTTATCTTCATAGAAGGTAGGAGCAAATCTACCCCTCTCATCAAAAACGCTTTTTACCTTCATACATAAAAGCCCTTTTATATTTCCTTTATCATCTAAAACAACCTCTTTCGGACCCCATCCTGGATTAAACTGAATTCCTTCTTTTTTTGCATCCTCAATCTCATCTTCTCGTGCCGGCATTATATCCCAGTCCTCCAAGGAAACAGTCTTGGTTACTACTTTTTCCCCTGGATATTGCATATGCTGGAGTCTTAAAGCTGTTCTTGCCACATCCATTGCCACATTTCCTCCACCTATGACAATTATTTCTTTGCCCACTTTCATACCCTTCCCAATTTTATTCTCTTGCAAAAACTTAAGAGCAAGAATACATCTATCAGAATTCTTTACTCTGGTTGACCTGCTTATAGTTGTTCCTATGCCTAAGTAAACTGCATCGTATTTCTTTAAAATATCCTCAAACATCACATCTTTACCCACTGTAGTATTAAATCTGAACTCCACTCCTAAGGAAGCAATGTAGTTAACATCTTTATCTATTGCCTCAATGGGGAGCCTATAAAGAGGTGGCCCTATCCTCATCATTCCTCCTCCACCACTAAGAGAATCAAAGACAACTACGCTATGTCCTTTAAGTCTTAAGAAATAGGCTACTGAAAGACCTGATGGGCCTGCTCCGATAACTGCCACCTTTTTACCTGTTGGTGGAGCAGGTTTCTCCTCCAGAGCTTTTTTATAATCTTTTATAATGTCAGCAGTATATCTTTTAAGCCATCTTATAGCAAGAGGCTCTCCTCTCCTACCAACAGAACATGCTTCTTCACAATGAGCCATACATATTCTTCCACAGATTGAAGGTATGGGATTATCCTCAAATATTTTCCTTAAGGATTCATCCTCTTTTCCCTCATATATTGCCTTTATGTAATCGGAAATCTTTAAATGTGCTGGGCAGGCCTCCTCACAAAGTTTACATTCAAGACATCTTTCTGCTTCTTTTTTAGCTTCTTCTTTGTTATACCCCAGAACCTGCTCTATGAAGGAAAGTTTTCTTTCCTCAGGAGGCACCTCCTTCATAGGAATCCTCTGTGGTTCAAATAATGTATATTTTAAGTCTGAGACAAATCCTTCAAAGTTTTCCTTTCTATGAGAAAGATTAGCTTTGAATATTGAATATTCACCTTCAGAGAAGAAATGTTCTTTATCTTTCTTCTCATCCTTGGGAAGATAAACGAAAGTATCTTTTGCATGGTCTATATGAAGGTAATCCCTAGAAAGTTTTAAAGACCCAGGAGGACAGATATCCACACACAGACCGCAGAAACAACATCTTCCATAATCTATCTGAGGTCTTTCATTTTTCTCACCTGGCTTTGGTTCTATTTCAGGAATTTCCACCATAGTAATTGCCTGATTGGGACAGATATCTGCGCAATTTCCACATCCTGTGCATTTATCCCAATCATTAAGGTGAAATCCCCTGTATCTTTTAGATGCTTCTCTCTGCTGGAAGGGGAAAAGAAATGTTCTTGGTTTCTTAAACAAAAACTTTATCGCTTTAAACGGACTTAAAAAACTCCCCCTTTTCATAATATAAATTCTAAATTCTAAGCACTAAATTCTAAACAAATTCTAAATTCTAAACCCGAAATTCTAAATAAATCCAAAATTCTAAATTCAAATGACCAAAACTGTTTTGGATTTTGAATTTTGGTCATTTGTGCTTGTTTAGTATTTAGTGCTTCGGATTTAGGATTTCTCATTACCCTCATCTATCAATCTCCGGTGCAACTACATATAAACTTATCATTATATTTCCCACATCCGCAATGCTTGAACCCTTTAGAAGCCTGGGTAAAATAAAAAGTCCATGATTAAATGATGGTGTTCTGAAGTACGCCCTATAAGGAGCATTGCCTCCATTACTTACCAGATAAAGCCCAAGTTCTCCTCTTGAAGATTCAACCCTCACATAGGTTTCCCTCTTAGGTATTTTCCATTTGAAAGGATTGGGAGTTCTTTCATAAACCTTTCCTTTTGGCATTTTCTCTATACATTGCATTATTATTTTTGCACTCTCAAGCATCTCATCCCTTATAACTAAAATCCTTGAATAGGCATCTCCATCGCTTCTGGTGGGAATATCAAACTCAACCTTATCATACACAAGATAGGGCTCTACCTTTCTTATATCATATTTTACTCCAGTTGCCCTTAAAACCTGACCTGTGGCTGCCCATTCTATTGCCTCTTCCTTTTTAATCTTTCCGATATCTTTTGCCCTTTCATAAAAAATGCGATTTTCAAAAAAGGTCTCATTATAATCAGGAAGTTTCTGAGCTAAAGCATGAAGAAAGTGCATAACTTTCTCCTCAAACCCATCGGGTAAATCCCTTCTTACTCCTCCAGGGAGGACATAGATATGATAAACCCTTCCTCCTGTCAACTCCTCAAATAAATCAAGTATATGGTCTCTGTCTGCCATTGCCCATTGTGCAGGAGTATCAAATCCCAGCATATTTGCATATGCCCAGGCGCCGAAAAGATGCGAGGCTAACCTTGCCAGTTCTAAGACAATTGTTCTTATATATTTTGCCCTTTCAGGTATTTCTATATTTGCTAATTTCTCCACAGCCATAGCATAAACTGCCTCCATAGAATCAGGTTCAATAACATTTATCCTGCAAACAAAAGGAAAGTTCTGAATCCAGTTTCTCAGTTCCATAAGTTTCTCAAATCCTCTGTGAAGATAGCCTGGGTTGGGAATTGCTTCCAGGATTCTATCCCCTTCAACTTTTAAGGTTATACTAAAGTTTCCCACCATTCCCGGATGCTGGGGACCGAAGTAAAGTTCAAGTTCTCTCATAGTAAAATTAAATTCTAAATTCTAAGCACTAAATTCTAAATAAATTCTAAATTCTAAACACTAAATTCTAAACAAATTCTAAATCCTAAATTCAAATGACCAAAACTGTTTTGGATTTTGAATTTTGGTCATTTGTGCTTGTTTAGTATTTAGTGCTTCGGATTTAAGATTTCTCATTTTCACTCTCAACTCTGGGAATTTTATCAAAAACCTCTTTAACATATTCTCTTGTATCAAAATCTTTTCTGAAAGGAGGAATGCTCTGCCAGTTTTCAAGGAATAAGGGAGAAAGGCCAGGATTTCCCCTAAATTTTACTCCAAATAACTCATGAATTTCTCTCTCATAAACTTGAGCATTCTCAAAAATCTTAATTATTGTCTCTATTTGCGCATTCTCCCTTCCAATTCTTACCTTAACCATTATATGAAGAGGACTGTTAAGGGAAGTAACCTGATATATAAGTTCAAACTCTCCCTCCTCTATCCAATCCACACAGGAAATCGCCTTAAGTTGCCTGAATTCTTCGCTTTTTAAAAATTCCAAAATGGGCAAAAGATTTTCCTTTTTTGTCTTTACCACCATCCTATTTCTTTCAGGAAATTCAACCCGGGTATCTTTATAAATTTCTTCAATTTTTCTTTTTAATTCTTTATTCATTCTCATTTTCATCTACAGGATAAAGAGGAGGCCATAAAAGCCCTCCAAACAGTTTCTCCTGATTTCTTCTATAAAATTTATAGTTCTTTCTGTATCTTATATAGCCTGTTGCTGCTCCTTTATCTATCATCATCCACAATTTGGTTACAGCAATAAATATTGCCTCAGGTCTGGGCATACATCCTGCAATCCATCCATCTATGGGAATATATTTATCAATGTGTTTTATCGTATTATAAGAATCCCAGTACATTCCTCCATTTATAGGACAAGAGCCGAAGGCAACAGTATATTTTGGTTCAGGCATCTGCTCATATGTCCTTATAATTGCCTTAAGAGTTTTAAGAGAAACATAGCCTGTAATCATAAATAAATTCGCCTGGCGAGGAGTTGCTACAGGAATTACTCCAAATCTTTCTGCATCCCATCTTGAAGTAATAACCGGAGGTATCTCAATTATTCCGCATCCTGTGCAGAAATAGACCGCCCAGAGTGAGTATTTGTGACCCATCTTACCCGGTTCTTTAATCCACTTTATAATGCTTTTTCTATCCATCTCTCA
>QNCE01000113.1 GCA_003644405.1 Candidatus Omnitrophota bacterium
CTTCTAAGCCTACTCTTTCTACATCTGCTACACACATTCCTTTTATCTCTAAAATATCTTTACCTTTCTCTAATCCTTTAACCTTATAAATCAACGATTGTTTCGCTCTCAAATTCTGTATTTGTGAGGATTCTACATAGGAATTTTCTAACTCAAATTTTCCTTCAGAATTAGAAACCACACTATTAATAATTCTACTTCCTTTCTCAAAACTACTGTCTTTCAATAAAGAGCCTTTGATATATATCCCATTTATCCATATACCTCTCTTTATATCCTCCTCTTTAATCTCATCACCTTTTATCTCTATTTCTCCAAACACACAGTTTGTAATAGGATGTTTTACACCTCTAAACTCTCTCAAAGTTTTTGCTTGTTTAATTATTTCTTCACTAAGAATTCCTTTCGAATAAACACCTGAGGTAAAAACAGTTATTTTTCCTCCTGTCCAATCAGCAATCATATTTAGACGTTCACTTAACACATCAAGAGGTCTTCTAAACCTAAGCCATAATCCTTTTCCTCTATCAATGGTTCCTATTTGTGATTCTAAAAGTTTTTTGAATAAATTTCCCTTATTCTTATAAAGCCATTCTAAAAATCTTATAACCTCTTTATAATTTTCAAATTTCTTCAATCTTCCTCTGAACTTTTCAGGAAGCAGGGAGAATAAATTTGTGTTTTCTAAATTTAAGTTGTTTATATCTACACTCCTTGCATTTAATCCCTTAAGAGTTACCAACAAAGGTTGTAAGAAATCCATTGCAAATTCCAGTTTTCTTCTTCTCCATCTTAAATCCTTCTTACAGAACTCTAACATTGCCTCCAAAAATTCTTTCTTTATCCGATGAGCACCTAAATCATATCTTAGTTTTTTGCCTCTTAAAAACTCTTTTGCTTCTTTTAAATCCTCAAATATATTCTCTTCTATAAAATCAACTATTTTTCCGTTATCATCTATTTCAAAAATCACCAACTCTTTCTTATTTAACTTCTCCCATTCTTCATAAGAAAAGTCATCCTCCTTGCATTCTGTTACAAATAAACTAATTAAACTATCGTTTGTTGCAGAGTTTATCTTTTCATTTTCAAAATATAACTGATTTACCCAAAAGACATCAACAGCATTATTATCTGAGGAAAACTTCTCAGAATTAGCTATTACTGAAAGCAAAAGCGTTAGTTCGCAATCTTTAACTTTTCCTATCATTTTGACACTTCCACGATCATTACCTTCAGAAAGAGCAAGAGGTTCTATTCTTCTTCCTTCACCCGCATTATGGAAAATAGCTACTTTTTTATTTTCAAAACTATTCTTACTTAATTCTTTGGCTTTTTTGTAAGCATTTGATGTTCCTAACAAATTCCCTGCTCCTCCTGGCCAGTTTTCTACAATTACATAAATCTCTTTATTCTTATTATTCTTAAAAACATTATTAAGAACTTCTTCCACCTCTTCTCTTTTCCTTTCATCTTTCACAGTAACAATTATTACATCATATCCTTGAGTGTTATCAAAAATTTCACTAACAGACTGTGTGCTCTCCTCCTCCCCCTTCTCTAACCTCTTCATATACCCATAATATGCTGCTCCTTTTGCTTGGGCTAAGGCATAAGCAGTTTTGGCTTTGTCAAGAATATTTTTTAGTTCTTCTCTTATTTCTGGATGGCTATTTTTAACTTCTTCTTTTACATACTCTACTATCTCATCATCACGCAGATTATTAATATTAATATTGTGTTTATTAGCAAATTCCTTTATCTCATTAAGAATAGCAAGATCTTTAGCAAGCATAATTTTTACATTTTGAAGTTGAGGAAAGAGATTTTTCAGATGAGTAAGGTTTTCTTGAAATTGTTGTTTTTTATTTTCATCGGTGATGTTTTGTTCTATAGAAGAAATAATTTCATCAATAAAGCTCTTCAGACTTCCTATTTGTTTATAAAGAGGCTGGTTTTCAATTTCTTCTAATTTCTCTTCGATTTTTCTTTCAATATTTTGCCTATCATTCTCATCAATATACTCAAACCCTAACTCTTTAATCCGCTCAATATAATCTTTTATGAATTCTATAATATGTCTTCTTGCACTTTCTAATATTATTCTTCCTGCTTTTCCTTTGGTTACTCTGCCAAAAAGAATATAATAGTCTATTCCTTTTTTATCAAAGTAGTAAAAGATTTGAGAAAGATTATAGGCAACATATTTTCCAATCTCTTTGAATACTTGTTCTGCTTTTGTTCTCAATTCATTATTCTCTGAATCTAAAAGAGACTGGACATATTTTAATTTTTCAGCATCACTTTCTAAGGCTTTTTCATATTCTTTTAATTTGTCTTCATCCTTATCTTTAAGAGAGGTATATACGTATTCTTCTTTGTAATTATCGGGAATGTTAGTTATATCAATATTATTTTCTTGAGCAAATTTTTCTGCTACATATATACGGTAATTCTCAAGATTTATTCCTAAGGATTTAGCTACTCTAAATACCCCCTGTTGAGAAAGATGTTTAGAGGCAACCCCAGGAAGTCCTAATTTGGTATGAGAGGCTTCTCTGTCTTTAGTGAGATTAATAATGAGATTGCCCATATCGGTGAAAAGAACGGTAAGTTTTCCATAAGGGTTAATATATCCTGCTCCTCTACTTGTCCCAAAGGAATCAGCTAAAATATTTCCTTTTCCTAATAATACATAAGCCCAGAATGCTCCTACATTACCATCATTAATTACTCCTATAGGAACATCAATATTTAATTTATTACGAACCAACTCTCCTAATCTTTCAAATTCTTCTAATTCTTTTCTTCTTTCTTCCTTAACTAATCTTTCAAATTCTTTCTTTTGAGTGTCATCAAGGTAATTGAAAAGGAGTTGTTTTAGTTTGGTAGCGGAGTATTTAAGATTTTTTAATTCCTCTTCCTCAATCTTCAACCTCAATTTTTCTACAATCCTTTTTACTGCTTTATATACTCCTACATTCTCTACTTTATTAGCACCTGAAATAACTCTATCTTCAATTACTGTATCAGGCCAACTTATGCCGATAGAATTGATTTGGGAATAAGTGGGTTTCAGTTGTTTCTCTGCTTTTTCTATAAAGGACTTCAGTTGTTCTATAGTGGTATTGGGGTCTTTTATTTTTTCTAATTCATCTTTTAATTTTTTGATGTCATCACTATTTTCATTCTTTTTATCTATCAATAATATCTTTGCAATTACTCCAATTTTAATCAAAGATACAATGGCTTCTAAATGGAGTTCGGTAGTGGTAAATTCTCTAGGGTTCCATCTGTGTTCTTTCTCAAAAATATCTTCACCATTATTAAAAACATTAATTTTAATATCTGTTCCTCCTGCATCTATTCCTATGTTTAATCTAGAAAGTTGACGTATTTGTTCTGTTTGTTTACTTAACTCCTTCTGAACATTCTCTTTCTGGCTTTCTTCTTCCTTTTCTTTCTCTTCTTTTTTATATCTTTCAATATCCTCTGTCTTTAATTCATAAATCTCTAAAGTTTTTCCATATACAGAAGATAGACGAGGAGGTAGATGGCTTTGACGTAGAGGTTTTGTTCCATTGAAGAAAGCATTTTTTGCCCAAAGAACAACTCTTTTTGTAAACTCTTCTCCTAACTCTACATTTATACCCAATCTTGTGGCTCCTCTTGAGGTTAAAAGGTTGTAGATTTGCGCTCTAAGATAGGTATCAAACTCAAGAGAGAATTCCTTATTTTGGAGTTCTTTTTTGGGAATATAGAGAGTATAAAGATAGGTTGATTTATCTTCTCCATAGGTAAGTTCAAGAAGGAGGTGGAGGGGAACTGATTCCTTCCTATGAATTCCAAAGAAAATCTGTACATTTATAGGACTAATAATTGCTTGAGGTTTAATTCTTCCATAATCATCAAAATTTTCATCAAAGAATTTCTTCCAGTTTCTACCTATTTGGGCTATTTTAACAAGAAAATGCTCCGGATCATCTCTTCTTATCCAGAATAAAAGTTTTCTTAATGTTTTATCATTATTAAGATCTTGTTGAGTAATATTACATTCTTTTATTGCTAAAGCTAAATTTTTAAACATTCTTTCTATATAAATATCCTCACATCCAAGAAATGTTTCTGTATAC
>QNCE01000114.1 GCA_003644405.1 Candidatus Omnitrophota bacterium
TGCCTGGAATCATTTAGAAAATTACCGCCAAATAATCCCAGTAGGTTCAGGAGAGACCGGTTTCTATACTCCCCAAGATGCGCTGAAGAGAGAGAAAGATAAATCTATTCAATCAGAAAAGAGGGAGCTTCCAGTAACTATAGGTGGTATTTCTGTTGAAGAAAATCAGGATATCCAACTTCTTAGTGAGACTGAAAATGAGGTTGTTATTGAGAGTAATGATACAGAAAAAGTAGCGATCACTCAAAATAGCAGTGATAAAGGTATAGTAATTAAAGAGAAACAAGGAAAGAAAGAGGAAGTATTTAAACAAGAGAGGAAATTATCTACAGTAAAATCCACAGTTAGCTTTCTCCTTACAGATGGACCACAATCTCGCCTGCCATATTCAGAGGTTAGGAATATAATAAAGGATATGATTGAAAAATGCCCTGTTGGTGAATCATTATGGATTGAAGATACAGGCTGGATTACAAAAAACGTGGATGGCAGTGGCAATGGGACGCTTAATCTCCCTGATGGCACTAAAGCTGAGTTTAAATTTGATAAAGATGGGAATATTACTCAGATAGCCATTGAGCAACCAGATATCGCATTAGCTCCTGGGTGGTGGGAAGGTAAGAGTAATGAGGAGATAATTTCTCTCTTGCAAGACCTATTACAGCAAGGATATGTTGATACAGTAGCACAGGCCTTAAGGGAATTAATTACTGGGGTTGTGATAGAAGAAGGAGGAAAAGTTAGAGTTATCCCTGGAGACTTAGAAAGAGCCAAAACTATAGCCAGCCAACTTGAAGGAGTAACTATTATTGATATGCCTGCAGATACTCATTATGTAAGAATAGTAGGACAACGGGTAAAAACTTCTCAGGGTGAAGGCATTGTGCTTTACGCTAAAGATGGTCTTGCTATTACAGAATTAGACAATGGAAGAATAATGTTTGAAGGGAAATCTACATTAGGGGGGTCTTTTAATGTTTCATTTGGGGATTGGAAAGAATTTACAAAAGCAATAGTTAGTTGGGGTGGTGATAAAGGACAGAATCAGAGAATAACTCCAGATCAGTTTAAAGATATCATTAAATTTCTATGTGTTTCTTCAAAACTTACTTCTGTTATTAAATCTGGTGCATTAGATACAAATGAGATGGAAAAAATAGTGAGAGCTATAGCAGATATAGTTGATGATTCCGAAACTACCTCATTAGAAAAGGAAAAGATGATTGAGCCACTGTTAGCATTTTTAGATGCTGGTTTTCCTCCAGAGAGTAATTGTATTACGCAAGCATCTGATATACCTCTATTCTCTGCCTTCCTTTCAATAATTCATGATAGAGATATAAATACTTCAGTAAAAGAAAATTTAGCTCAAGAACTTCTAAGTCGGCTTACTTCAGAAAATGTAAATTTTTCAAATAAAATTTATATTTCTGAACTATTAACTGAAATAGCTTCCGATAATACAATAAGTATTTCTACGAAGCAGACTATAATTTCCACCTTCATATCTCTGCTTAAAGATCAAAATACAGAGTTATTATATCTTCAAACAGTCCTTTCCTCAAATTTGAAGAAATTGCTCGTTGAGAGAAAAGTTATTCCCTTCGACACCATAGAAAAAAGTATGGTTGAAGATTTACTGAACATTTTAAAAAATGCTCCGGAAAGTGCTGAAGGAATTCCTCTAAGGAAAAATATTGTCGATATATTAAGAGAAATAGCTTTTGATCCAAAAGTAGACAATGCAATTAGGAGAGAGATAATAACCGATTTCTGTTCCATTATTCGTAGTAAACTCACTCTTAGCGATGTTGAGATCAATATAGCTCTTTCCTTAGTAGACATAGCACGAGAGTACAGCAATTTAAAAGAGCTAATTGCAACAAATTTAAACCTGTCTGGCAAACAATTAGACATCTGGAATGACTTTGGAATTTTGGTGATAAGACTTAAAGATAAAGATTTCTCTGAATTTGACTTAGATACAATTTATAGTGTTCTATCTTCTCTCCCTGCAAATTTAATAACTCCTGTTAAGGTAATAGGATCATCAAATACTCAGGAAATGATGGTTGTGGCGAGAGTATCTTCCTCGGGGTTAATTGAAATATATGTACATTTTGATATCTGGGGCGGCTGTGCAAATTACATTTTATTCCACGAGATAGGACATCTCGTAGATTGGCATAGTTTAACCCCTGACCAACGTAAAGAATTTGATAGGCTCCATGCCCTATCTTATACTGGTAGTGGTGATAGTTGGAAAAACTTTGCTCGCCCTTATGGAGAGGAAAATCGTGAAGAGGACTTTGCTACTATGTTTGAAGCTTATACTCAAGATACTCTTTCTCTTCTTGCTCGGGCGAAGACCTACGCGGAGGAGGACACAATTAATAATCTTTTAATAGAAAAAGTAAAATTTATGGCAAAACTCTTTGCACATAGGGGAAGAGATGGTAAAATGTATACATACATCTATAAGGTTGAAAACGATGGCACAATCAAACGGGCAGAAGTTGAGTTGGGGAGTGATGATTTACCGGTGATTCCTGATAATATAAATTGGGAGACCTTTTAAAAATGAAGGAATGGGTGATGGAAAAGAAAATAGCAATGGTTATGGCAATAATGGTAGGGCTATTTTTACTTAGTCAGGCAACCCTGGCATTAGGTAAAGAACCTATCTCACCCTTTCCCAAAGAGAAGGGAGTTCAACAGGAGGCCACTAACATGAAGGTAAAATTCTATACCATTGACCGGCAAAAGTTAACTAAAGGAGAATTCGTAGGTACAGCCGAAATCAAAGAAGGTAAGCTTATCATTAATGTTACTGACCCAAAATTAGAGAAGATTCTCAAAGAGCCTTATACTACTATGACTGGTGAGATAAAAGAAGGCACTGCTGTGGATAAACTTATCACCTATCAACCTGGCACCTTAGAACACCTTCGGGCTATAGCTATTGAGTGTTACCGATTCGATTATATCGGTGAGATAGTAAAAGGTGTCCAGAGAAAGTAGCCTTCTATACTTTTGATAAAGAAACCAAAAGCAAAGGGAAATATCTTGGTTTTGCTGAGTTAAAAGAAGGGAAATTAAATGTTGAGGTTACTAACCCCAAATTAGAAAAGCTTCTCAAATCCAATCTTATTACAACTGGTGGTAAAACTGAAGAGATAACTCTTCCTTCAGGCAAAAAAGTTTTAAGAGGTGGTTTAATTGTTTACAAATCAGGCACTTTGGAACATCTTAAAGCTATAACGGAAAAGGCTCAGGAATTTGGTTACATTGGAGAGATAGTGAAGAAATAGAGAAGGTTTATCTGAAAGGAACATATTAAAGATGCTTTAGAAAACAATCCTGAGGAGAGAGAGTTTTTAAATTATTCCCAGAAGTAGACTTTCTTTTTTGAAAATGTTCTTTTGCTGTGAGGCATAAAAGCAATAGGGAAGAAAAAATTTTTTGAGGATAAACTGAAACTTGAGAAAAAATCCTTTTTAATTATCTTTTGCCTCCCTATTCTTCCACTTATTACAGTTACGCCCCTACCCGGGGTGGAGAGTGGGCATTTTTTAACTTAAGCAATATATCAAAAATATATTAGAAACTCCTCCCCTTTTTACAGGAATTTTAGCACATCCCCTCCGTTTTTAAGGAGATTCTAATAACAATGTATTATCCAGTTCAACCTCGTAGTTTTTTTTAATAGGATTGAATTGGCTAAGTTAGTGCTTAATTTGACATTTTATATCTGACATAAAGTATCAAGTTAAGGATAAAGGTAAAACAAAAGTTAGTTTAAAGAACTTGAAAAAGATAGATTATTTGTGGTAACAATTTATAAGTTCCTGAAGCCACGGATAAGGAGAAAAAAATAAATAAAAGTGTATTTCTTTACAATAAGTTAAATCTTACTCTTTATTTTAACTAGGAGGTTAAAAACGGAACGTCTAAAGTCAATTATAAGGTTGGTCATCATATATCTTCTATGCGCCATAACTACATCTGTTTTTGCCTGGAATCATTTAGAAAATTACCGCCAAATAATCCCAGTAGGTTCAGGAGAGACCGGTTTCTATACTCCCCAAGATGCGCTGAAGAGAGAGAAAGATAAATCTATTCAATCAGAAA
>QNCE01000115.1 GCA_003644405.1 Candidatus Omnitrophota bacterium
GGATTTCCTCCCCGATAAAAGGGGTTTACACGCCGAAGCGCTTCATCCCCCACGCGGCGTCGCATCCTCAGGCTTTCGCCCATTGGGAAAGATTCTCGACTGCAGCCTCCCGTAGGAGTCCGGGCAGTGTCTCAGTCCCGGTGTGGCTGACCACACGCTAATGCCAGCTACCCGTCTTAGGCTTGGTAGGCCATTACCCTACCAACTACCTGATAGGACGTGAGCCGCTCTTGGAGCGATAGCATCCCGACATAACGTCGGGAGAGGCCACCTTTACTCCTAAGCCATTTCAGTCTTAGGAGACCATGGGGTATTACCTCCGATTTCTCGGAGCTATCCCCCTCTCCAAGGTACGTTACCCACGCATTACTCACCCGTTTGCCGCTATCCCGACGTTGCTCGTCAGTCTCACCCGAAGGCTCGACTTCCTCGCTGCGTCGGGATCGCTCGACTTGCATGCCTTATCCACGCCGCCAGCGTTCACTCTGAGCCAGGATCAAACCCTCCAAAGGCTTTTTTCCTTTTTAGTCAAAGAGCAAAGGACAAAAAAAGCATCCTTTCTTTAGGATGCTTTAAAGGTAATTCTCTATTAATTTTAAAGAAGGGAACGCTTTTTTTCTGTGTCAAAGAAAGGTTTCTTCTGCCAACTTTGCAATATATTTATATACACAAATAATCAAAGTTGTCAAGTATTTTTTTATTAAAATCTTAAGAAAATTAACTTTTAGTTTATAACACCTCACACAGAAATCAAGGGTTTAAAAAACAAAGAATAAAATTAAATCAAGCAGTCTTAGTTAAATAATTTTTAATGTAATCTTCTACCCCTTTTTCCAAAGAATACCTAGGAGTAAACTTCAGTAACTTTTTAAGTAGACTGAGATCTGCCTGCGTGAATTCTTGGTATACTTCTTGATAAGGATTGTCGAAGTACTCCGGCTGTAAATTCTTATTAAGAACTTTGTTTATAACAGAAATCACTTCATTAAAACTTCTTGCTTCTCCTCTACCTACATTTACAATCACTGTGTGGGATAAATTCAAAGCTAAAAAGGTAGCATAAGCTACATCCTTTACGTAAACAAAATCTCTTCTCTGCTCTCCATATTTAAATACTCGAGGGGGCTTATCTTCTTTCATCTGCAAATATAACTGAAAGACCATACTACTAGACTTACCCTTATGTGATTCTCCTGGTCCATAAACATTGAAGTAACGAAGACCCGCAATAGGAATAGGACTTTTCTTAAAAAACTTAACTACTTCTCTATCACATAGATACTTTGAATAGGAGTAACTATTAAGAGGGGAAGGGGGTTGTGTTTCTTTCATTGGAGTAGGTCCTTTTCCGTATACACCAGCACTTGAAGCATAAATTAATTTTATCCTCCTCTTAATACAAAAATCTAAAATATTCTTGAAACCAACAAAGTTAACTGCAACCATCTTTCTATCGTCTTTTAAAGTTGTATCTGTAAGTGCTGCCTGATGAATCACTGCATCTATTTTAGGTATTTTTTTATCAAGATTTTCGTCTAGAATATCTGCACAAATGACTTCGCAATCTAAATCTAAAATATTTCTGAAATCCGCATGAGAGAAATCATCGAGAATAACTACATCGATACCTTCTTCCTTTAATAGCCTAGCTACGTTAGAACCTATAAAACCACTTCCTCCAGTTACCAAAACTTTCATAGTTACTTTTAAAATCTTATACTCATAGCTTTGTAAAGACAAACACTAATACATATTCCACAAGCAATACATCTCTCTTTTATAAACTCCACCTCAAAATTTTGATTTCTCACTAAGGCTTGAGTGGGACATAAAGGTATACATACTGTGCAATCTACACATTTATTCTTATCCATAGAAACATCTTGAGAGAGAGGCTGAACCTTAACCCCTGTTTTCTTTAGGTATTCCATTCCTCTTTCTAAATCAGTATCCTCTCCTTTTATTTCTAAAACCAACACACCTTCCTCTCTAGGATTAACTTCTGCTTTTAAAATATTAAACTCTAAGCTAAACTCCTTTACCAATTTATAAACAATAGGTTTATCTACAAGCTCTTTAGGAAAATGTAAAACTACTCTCTTCTTAAACATCTTTAGGTCTCCTCTCTTTTAGAGGCTTAAATTTATACCCAGAGTCTACCGAAGGGAGAAATTCTACTGCCTCTGTAAGAAGAAATTTTCCTTCTTTTATCCACTCTTTCAATAAAGAAGCTATCTCTCTAGCTTTCTTTAAACTAGATAAAGAGCCGGTAGGAATTTCGCGATTTCCTAACTTTATCTTGCCTGATTTAAGTTGAGCGTAATTCACAAACCCCAAAATATTTGATTTCCCTTGAGGATAATCTTTGGCATAATCTACTACAGGAGCAAAAATTTCCTCATCCCTTACACAAACATAGGAAAGTATCTCTTCATTTAAAATAGGAATAGGAATTCCTGCCCCCACAGTTAAAGATACTCCATAGCCATATATAGAAGTACCTACTAAAAAATTAGCCTTCATATTCTTTAAATCACCTATCAAAGCTAACGTCCCTGCAGGAAACTTGGGAATTCCCTTAGAAGTTCTTTCTACACAAGGGTTATGTTGAGTTCCCCACCACGCTACGTAGCCAATCCCTCCTCCTAAAAAAATCTTTGTACCAATACCTATAGTTTTGTAATAGGGGTCATTAAGAAGAGGGCTCAAAGCTCCTGCACTACAATAATTAGCATTTCCCAAGTTGGGCTTCAACACGCCCATATAAGTATAAATAGGCTTATCAGATGTATTTACTGCTACATTATAATTCTGATAACAATTTCTTATATTAAATAATACTGCCTCATTTAAATCTTTTATATTGATATAGGTCTTTAGTTGTTTTCTAGGGTAGCAATCAGTTCCGTAAGTTTGTGCTTCTAACAGTAAATCTTTTCCCGAAACTAGCTCCTGAATTAGGTGCCCCCCTCCGTATTTAAACTCCCCAGGGTAGATTTTATTACGAGGGTCGTCTTCAGGAAGAGCAGCTGCTCCTAAAAACAAATCTGCTGCAGCGAATCCTCCATAACAAGGTACGCCTTCTAAAGTTATTTTACCTCCACTTAACTTTATCCGAGGAGTAGAGTGACCAATATTAAAGTATATCCCACTTGAACACATAGGACTAAAGGTAGCTGTAGTAACTACATCCACAAGTTCTGCTGACTTTTTAAATCCATATTTATCTACAAAATCTATTACCTCCTCAGCGGTAAGTACAACCACTTCGCCTCTTCTAATTTTTTCATTTATCTCTTTTATCGTCTTCATTGCCCTACTTTCCTCTCCAAATCTTCTATTCTTTTCTCTAATCTATGTAGAACCTCAATTACCGGATCCGGTAACTTATTATGGTCTAAATCTATTCCACTTACCCTCTTAGGTGCACGAGCAACAACAACTCTTCCAGGAACTCCTACTACGGTAGCACCCTCAGGAACGTCATTTATAACCACTGAACCTGCGCCAACTTTAGCCCCATCCCCCACTTTTATGGGACCAAGAAGAACCGCTCTTGCTCCAATCACTACTCTATTACCTATAGTAGGGTGGCGCTTTACTTTCTCTCTAGAAACTCCTCCTAATACTACTCCCTGATAAATTAAAACATCGTCTCCAATTTCTGCAGTTTCACCAATTACTACACCCATACCATGATCAATAAAAACCGCCTACCAATTTTAGCTCCTGGATGAATTTCTACTCCCGTTAAGAATCTTCCTATATGGGAAATAAATCTGGCTACCGTCTTAAAGCCCTTACACCAGAACCAATGAGCAATTCTATACATCCAAATGGCATGAAGACCAGGGTAGCATAAAAAAACTTCTACAGGAGTTCTTGCCGCAGGGTCTTCTCTAAAAGCAGTTTGAATATCTTCTTTGATTGTTGCAATTATCCCCATATGATTCCAAATAAAATAATTTTTAACCTAGACAGGGTTTCCTTCCTTTATTTTTCTTACGGCGTCTTCTCCAGGAAAGTTTCCCTCTCCTTTTTCTTCTACTCATAAATACCCCCC
>QNCE01000116.1 GCA_003644405.1 Candidatus Omnitrophota bacterium
CAAAAGAGGTATTCTGGCTTGATTTAAGAGGCAAGGTAAAGCAAATAATAAAGCAAGTTAGAATATAGCCTAAATAAAGAATTAGAAACCATATTAAAGGCAGATTATTACCAACGTACCCAGTTACGAGAAGGTCAGAGGAATGGACATAGGAGAAGAAGTCTTTTACTCTTGACAAGAGAAGCTTATTATGGTATTATTTTGTTGAAATTGAAAATCATTTTCAATAAAAAGGAGCCATTTGTGCCTTTTGGTCCGAGATGGTTAGAAGCAAGATTTAGAGGCTGTGGTTTTAGGTGGACTTTTCCCAGGCAGGTTATCTTGGATGTTTTAACTAAAGAAAAAAAGCACCTTAGTGCTGAGGATATTTTCCTGAAAGTTCATAAGCGGTATCCCGGGATAGGGCTTACTACAGTTTACAGAACTTTAGAACTTCTTTTTAATATGGGCCTGGTAAGGAAATATGAGTTTGGAGACGGAAGAGCCAGATTTGAACTAAGCCAGGGACCAGGTATAGAACATCATCACCATTTAATTTGTAGAAAGTGTGGAAAGATAATCGATTATAAAGATTTTGTAGAGGATGAGCAAAAATTGATAAAGGATTTAGAAGAAAGATTATCTAAAAAACACAATTTTAAAATAGAGACTCATCAAATTCATTTTTACGGTTTATGTTCAAATTGTAGCTAATTTTTTTAATATATTGTTGGAAATGATTTTCAATAATATTTAAAAGAGGAGGTGATTAAAAATGCCTAGAGGAAGAAATTTTTGGGGACCTGGTTTTTGGAAGTGGGGTTATTTTGGCTACGGCTATCCTTACGGAGGTTTTGGCTATCCTTACTTTGGCTGGGGAAGAGGCAATCCTTATCCTTTCTGCAGGTGGTTTCCCTGGCTTCCCAGATGGTGGTGGACAGGTATATATGGGCCAATAAATCCTTTTAGTTATACACCTTTTGGCTACGGAAGTAATCAATCTTTGGGGCAAACGAAGTAATTTTTCAACTTTTAATGTTTTTAAGGGGGTGAGAGCTATGCCTTTTGGGATGGGTCCAGCAGGTTGGTTTATGTTTCCTTATTTTTATCCTTATTGGCCTGCTTCTTACGGATATGGATTACCTTATCTCGGGGGGGGTTCTCCTTTCTTTTTTGGGCAGGATGAATTAAGTTATTTGAGGCAATTAAGACAGACTCTGGAAGCTCAACTTAAGGATATAGATGCCCGAATTCAGGAATTAGAGGGAGGCCAATAATTAATTTATAAATCAAGACTACTGATTCTGAACTGCAAACTAAGAGAGGGAGGTGCTATTATGTTTGGAGGAAGAGGCAACAGGCATATGTATTACCTTACCGGTTTACCCGGTTGGATGAGGTTTGGTTTTTCTCCAGGCTGGGGAACTTTGCCTCCGGGAGCTCAGTATCTAATGACCGGGAGTTGGCCTACCTGGCAGGCAAATTGGGCTTGGCAGAATATGCCCCAGGTTCAAGCAGGCCAATTTTTGCCTTTTGACCCTTACGGAGTATCTCAACTTACTAAAGAACAGGAGTTACAGCTACTAAAACAGCAAGCAGAGGCATTGAAGGCCCAACTTGAGCAGATTGAGAAAAGAGTTCAGGAATTAGAATCTTAATTTTAATAACTTTGTTCCAGTTTATTGGAACTTAGGATTTCTAATTTTTATAAGGAGGGGTGTTTTATGAAGATATGTGTGACTTCTCAGGGTGGGAGTTTAGATTCTCTCATTGATCCTCGCTTTGGAAGATGTGCTTACTTTATAATTTACGATACAGAAAAAGATAGTTTTGAAAGTTTCTCTAATCCTAATATTAATTCTCCTTCAGGAGCAGGAATATCTAGTGCTCAGTTTATAGCCAATAAAGGGGTAAATGCGGTATTGACTGGTAATGTGGGACCTAATTCTTTTGGAGTATTTCAAGCTTCAGGTATACAGGTTATTACCGGTTTAGCTGGTTTAACTGTAAAAGAGGCAGTAGATAAATTTAAAAAAGGCCAACTTAAACCTACCCCTAACCCTAATGTTTCTGGCCATTTTGGAATGATGGGACCTTCTGCATTAGCTAATAATCCTCAACAAAATATACCTTATTCAACTCCAGGGTTTATGCCCGGCTTTGGGATGGGAAGAGGTATGGGTATGGGAAGAGGAAGGTTTTTTCAACCAGGATTTTATCCTCAGGCCTCTCAACCTCAAATTTCTAAAGAGCAAGAACTTCAATTTTTAAAGCAACAGTTGGAGTTTTTAAAGCAACAGATGAGTCTAATAAACCAAAGAATTCAAGAATTAGAGAAAGGAGGAAAATGAGGATAGCTATAGCTAAAGAGGGAGATTTAGTAAGTGCTCATTTTGGAAGATGTCTTGAATATGAGATTATTGATGTTGAGGGCCAAAGCATAAAGCAAAGAAAAACTATTTCTAACCCTGGCCATACCCCAGGTTTTTTGCCTGAATATCTTTCAAGGATGGAGGTAAATGTGATAATCTGCGGAGGTATGGGGCCCAGAGCTCAGGAATTATTCAGAGAAAAAAATATTCAGGTTATTTTCGCTGAAGGAGAAATCAATAAGGTAATAGACGATTTTATAAAAGGGGTTCTTAAAGAAAGCATAGATAAGTGTGAGCATTAAAGAATCTAAAAAAGCTGTAGTTAATTTAAATATATGCAGAGGTTGCCTTCAGTGTATTTCGGTCTGTCCCCGGGGTGCTATAAGAGTAGTCTCGGGAAGAGCTTGGATTGATGAGGATAAATGTGTAGGTTGCGGAATATGCACAAGATTTTGTCCATTTCAGGCGATAAGGATGGTTTCTTCTAAAAAAGCAAAGAAAGATAGAGAAGTAAAAGAAATTAAAGATGAACTTGGGAAGTTAAGAGGAGCCCTTTTTTCTATTTTGGCTCGAATAGATAAACTTTCCAATGATTCTTGTGAACGCTAACTTGACAAAATCTTTTGAAAATAATGTGTCAAGTTAGGATAAGGAGGAGGTGAAAGATGCCCTTTGGAGATGGAAGAGGCCCAATTGGAGGAGGTAGAGGCGGTGGTGGAGGTAGAGGTAGGATGGGTGGAAATCGTCCCGGTGCAGGCCCAGGAGGAAATTGTGTTTGCCCCAGTTGTGGGGTAAGAATCCCTCATCAAGCAGGTGTTCCTTGTTATAGCTTGAATTGTCCTAAGTGTGGAACCAGGATGGTTCGTGGGTAAAGAGAAAATCTTAGAGAATTATCAAAACTACTTACAACGGAAAGAAATATACAAGAAATTTTGCTAAGCTAATTTTGGGATACTTGGGGTTAGAAGGATTTGTTGAATTTAAGATTGAAAATGCTGAATGCTTAAGTTTTGAAGATAAAAGTTTTGATACCATCTTTTCTGTTAATACTCTTCACCATTTTAGAAATCCTTTTAAAGTTATAGAGGAACTGGTAAGAATAGTTACTTTTGAAGGCAAGATTATCTTAAGCGATTTTACAGAGGAAGGATTAACTATAGTAGATAGGATTCATCAGAAGGAAGGAGTCACAAAGTAGAGAGGGTTAGTTTGAATGAGATAGAAGATTATTTTAAGGGAAGAGGTTTTCTCGTTGAAAGATACAGGACAAATTTTCAGCAAACATTAGTAGCTTACCATCAAATTATATAAACTATGATTATTTCAGTTGCTTCAGGTAAAGGCGGGACAGGAAAGACTACTATTGCTGTAAATTTAGCCCTTTCTCTACCTTCTGCCCAGCTTTTAGATTGTGATGTAGAAGAGCCTAATTCTCATATATTTATAAAGCCCCAGATAACAAAGAAAGTAAAAGCTTTTGTTTTGGTTCCTCAAATAGATAAGGAGAAGTGCAATTTCTGCGGAAAGTGTGCA
>QNCE01000117.1 GCA_003644405.1 Candidatus Omnitrophota bacterium
CCCGACGTAACGTCGGGACAGTGGCACTTCATCCCGACATAACGTCGGGAGAATAGCGCCTTTCGTTCCCCATCACAGCTCCGGGAGAGCCTCCGAATTTCACGGAGTTCCCTATTAAGCCTTTAAGGCGACGGAGAGCTCACCAACTATTATTATTGAACAATCACCCTATATATTGGGTGTCAAATTCATCTAGGTCTAATATGTAGTATAGCCCTTTGCTTTTCTTTGTCAAGGATTTTCACATATTTTTTCTATAGTACCTTAAAATATACGACTTACATAAGAGTGAACCTGATAATCAAGCAACTATATACCACATTGGATATATAACGAAAAGTTGAGTTTAACTCTTGTGAAGCTCAAGAGGAAAAGATAAAAGCATTTATTAAACGGTAGACTGTATTCACCTTATAATCTCTTTAATAATTCTAAATCACCTTTAATCAATGCAAATTTCTTTCTCCGTGTCCAACCTTTTATCTGTGTTTCACGCCTAAGAGCTTGAGATTTAGTAGGGTAACTTTCATAATAAAGGAGATTATGAACCTTAAAAGAGCGAGTAAATTTTCCACCTTTACCCCTGCGATGTTCTTTAATTCTCCTCTCAAGGTTATCAATTATCCCCCTCCCCGTGCAATACTCTCAGCTAACAAAAATAGTCAAATCTATATATGAAGAGGTGGCCTGCCACTGGGCGATAAAGACTTTATATAGACAGGAGACCTGTAAGATTTACATAAAGTTTCTATTGATGGCGGAAAATATTGAAAATGTCTTTAACCTTTTTTTCTATGTGGGGAAGTTCTACAGGAGAATTTACTCTTAAGGTGGCGGATTTTTCGTTATTATCTTCGTTTAACTCTTTGATTAAATTCTTTTTATCCACCCTTACACTGACTGTATAACTCCCTCCAAGAAGGCCTACAAGGGGAGCAGAGATATTTTTGGTCTGGCCGCTTTTAAGTTCATCTATTACATTAACAAAGAATGTCTTACCATTAACCTGAAAGGATACGGCTACAGCATAGGCGGTATCTTTACCTAAATTTTTAACCTGAACAGTAGCTTTGGTGGCTTCTCCTGCCTTTAAGGTAGATTTGCCCAGCCTTAAACTCATTACTGCTAAATCTACCTGAGGTAAAGAAATTAAAGACTCCTCCTCTATGCCTAACTTTATTTCTTTATCATTATTATTTTCATTGATTTCTTTTATCTTATTATAAGGGTCAACCACTGCCCGAACTGTAAATATCCCTTCTTTATCTGCTTCTGCCTGAGCAGTTACAGTAAAGCTTGTATTTGCGCCCATACTCGGTATTTTGCCCTCAGCTACCTTATTATTATTGTTGGAATAGACTATCCAGTCTATATTCTTAAGGCTAACCTGGGAATAATTATGGACAACGAAGCCTCCGGTTATAACTTCCCCCACATTGGGAGTTTTATTATCTATCCAGATATCTGTAACAGCTAAATCCAGTTTAGCTGAAGAAACACCTATCACTTCTCCGCTTGCCTCTTCCATTGAAGCCTCAACTCCAAAATACTTTAACAGAGAATCATTAGATTTATCAGCATCTTTTTGCCATATTTTCCAATCCTTAAATCTTATAGAACCAACTTTAGCAATTATCTCATATATTCCTTTTCTTACCGGGGTATAATCAATATAAACGGAAGTCTTTGTCCCAGCATTTATCGGTGCTATGTGCTTTTTATAGCTTCTCCAGCCCAATTCTGGATGAGGCCTTCCTGAACCTTTTGGTCTGATAACACAATCTATATTTGCCTCTTTAATATTTATATTGCTTACATTTTCAATGACTACCTGAAATGTTCTTTCCTTGCCTATCTTAAGCGGAGGCTCTATATTTCTTATATCTATAATTGCCAAATCAGGTTTTTCAGAAAATGCTTCCTGCTCTTTCTGTTTTTCTTCCCTTATCTGCTTTGCTACGCCATCAAAATCTCCAATTCTAAACACTGCAATATTATTAGAAGTATCCCTATCCTGAGGATTCTTAGCCTCCACCACTATTTTAAGATTCTTGCTGAAAATGAAATTCTTGTGGGGTGAATTTTTATAATAAAATTTATATAGTTTTGATTTGCCTCCTGAATTATATCCACCAAGATTGCCTAAGACTGCAGTTTTTATCTTACCTTTACCCTGGGAATTTTTTTCTATCCAGTATCCGGTAAACTTCAGCTGGCAATCAGCTTTCTCTTTACCCAGATTCTTAACCCATACTCCCAGATAATTGCTGGCAATTAAATTCACTTTATCTAAAAATATATCCTTGCTATCTAAGGATAAATCTATACCTGAAGCCAAATTCTCTACCTCAACTGGCTTTTCTGTAATCTCCTGCTTTTTAACCCTAATCCCCAATCCTGCTTCATGAATACTTTGACTTTCATCCTGCTCTTTAATTTTATTTCTAGGGTCAGCAATAAAATAAATCTCTGTCCAGAAAGAATCAGATTTCTTAATCTTCCATCTACAATAGACAGTTTTTTTCTCCCTTTTCTTTAAAGAAACTTCTTTTCTGGCAATTTCTCTTAAGTCTATATTGCGAGGGTCTTTTGCATTATAATAAAACCCTACTTCTATATTGTCTAAATCTACATTGCTATGGTTTTCAACCACTCCCTTTATGGTAACCATATCATTTTCCCAGTACTGGTTTAAGACAGGCTCAACAGAGACACTATAAGCCTCAAGCTGATGTTTTTCTGGTATAACCTCTATGTAAACAAAATCTTCGTTGTTTGCCCTAGTAATTTCTTTTATCTCTATCTCGGGGTCAATAGTTAAATCTATTCTATATCCTTTGCTATTTAAGCCGGATGGCAAAGTAAGTTTGGGTAGAGTAACTTTCTGAGAGTACTCCTCATATGGGTTTAAAGAAGAAAAAAATAGATTTTTCTGCCAGCCTATTTCTGCAATTTCTACTTTTACCTTTGCCCTTTCAACTTTTTTATTTTTACTTGTTAAAAAGACTTCTAACTGTGCTGTATCTTTCTCAGTTATCTGGCTGGAGGGATAAATCTTTGGCCTTTGAGGAAAATACAAATCTGGTTTTACTTCCTGCTGGATAACTTCTGTCTGCTGGGCTGATGTCTGGGCTTGTTGATTGAGATAATCATAAACGCTCTGAGGAAAAATCACTTCTACATTTTCTATACCAAAACCCCACCCAGATAAATTTTTTGTCTCCTTTGTAAAAAATGGCGCCTTTTTAAAAAAATCTATCTTAATACTTCTGGAACCCGTTCCAATACCTGCTGCCTTCACATGCATATCATTACTTAAAAATATCCTGTATCGCTTACCGGCCTGGATGGGAATATTAATAAATCTTACCCACCCCCTTTTTGCAATTTTAGCCTCACAATCAATAGCATCCCAGGCAGTTTCAGCTACCTGCCAGACAATATCCAAGACATCTCCTACTACAGGAATTTCGCCTATCACTGCCCCTGCTGCAGCTGTTGTCATCTCTGCAACAAAATCCCAGGATTTCCAGGTTTCTTTATCCGTCTCAGCAAATATCGTAGCATTTCTTACCGCATCAGCCCAATTATAGTCTATATTCTCTTTTAACCCCGTTCTTATCTCAATTTTGTAATTTGTATCTGCCATACCTATACCAAAAGAATCTACCAAGCCAAAACATTTAATCTTGGCTATTATTTGAGGAGCGATAAATGTATAACCTTGAGGCAAGCCAGTGACTTCAAAATCAACATAATAAGTTCCTTTTAACCATGCCTCAACATCACCCATCCAGGCATTAGCATA
>QNCE01000118.1 GCA_003644405.1 Candidatus Omnitrophota bacterium
AGGAGCTATCTCTATAATTTGAGCAGAATAAAGTACATCGCCTGCAAGATCTCCCTCTACTATAGCTACCTTACCAATATCTTTTTCATCAATCTCTAATGCAGCTGATTCAGGGCTTTGCGCCGCCTGCATCGGAATTTTTGTAAGTAAAATTTCTCCAAATTCTGTTTTTAAATAGCCACCAGCCTTGAGTGTTCCTATAATGAAATTCTTTTCTTGCATTTGATCACCTCACCATTGTCTTGCTAACAAGCTTATCCTTGTGGCTTAACTTTATAAGTGTTCTAAAAACTTGTTAATTGCCGTGCCTACAGACTTTTTATCCTTTCCCCCAATAATAAACACATTAGTATTCTCAATATACGGATTTTTGATAATTTCTGTATCTCCTTTGCTCTTATCCCAATCTACTTTCGATTCAACTTCCCGCATTTTCTCCGCTGTGGCACTTTTAATATCTTTACCTCTTAATAAAACAATTTCATATTTATTCTTATCTTCATCTGTTAACTCGTCTGAACTTTTTATCTCTGCTATAATTCCTTTGTCTCTTAAATCTACTTTTAATTTTTCAGCAGATTCCTTTAAATAATTGTATTTTCCATCGTAAACAATCATAGTCTTTCTTGGATCGGGCAGAGGATAGTACTCTCCTTCCTTGGAATAAATGACCTTATTTTTTGCTAGAGCATTAAGAATAAGATGTGTAGTTTCCCTTGATAATCTTACATTTGTTGCTACTTCCTCAACGCTAATACCTGGCTTGGTATTTATCACTTTTTTGGTGTCTTCTGCTTTATTAAAATCAAATCTAATATTTAACCAACTCTCAAATAATCCACCAGGAGTACCATTTCCTGTAGGTAGCTCAGCTTTTAGATAGTTTGCATCAAGTGGATTTCCGTTTACATCAAATACAAAATCTCCTTTCAACTGAATAAACATTCTCCAAATAATTGTAAAAGATGGCACTACAATAATTCCTACGTCCCAGTTTTTGAAAACTCTTGAAGAATATACAGCCGTAATTAGTTTATTAGTTATGTGTGTTTTTAAAGTTTTCTTTCTATTTTCGTTAGAAGTAGGATAGCCGACTTTAAAACTTATTTGGTTTCCTTCATCCTCCTGAATAAAGTAAACAGGGAAATAAATTTTCTTTGCTTCCACTATTAGTTCTTCTACATTTCCAAAATTTTCTAACTTTCCAGTAAAATATGGTATTACAAATACATTAAGGGTTATATGGTTAATGGTTTCTTTATTCATAGCTCTGTCGAAAGTAATAGTAAGTTTATCCAATAAACTGAGAAAATTATCTCTATCTTGTTCGTCAGACCAGTCATATTCTTTATCATGCTCCCAACTAATTTCTTTGATTTTGGGCAAATCTTTTTCCAATGCTGCTTTTAATTCCTTTTCCACACAATTTATTAGTTCATAAAGACGTGGGTTAGAATAAACGAGTTTTTTATTAAACTCTTCCTCTTTTACAATTGCATTATCTATATTATTTATTTCAATTGAATCACTTTCTTTTTTTACTTCGATTTTAGCTAAAATAAGCGGTTTTTCTTCAAAAGCTGGGCATTTTTGATGCCAGATATTGACATATTCGTTTACTTTTGATAGGTCAGACCATACATCACAAATCTTTCCGTTACCATAAGATGTACACTCTTCAGGTTTCTCTTCTAAGATATCAATTTCATACCCTTCCATTATCCTGCTATAACAGCAGGTCTCTTCACAGGAAGATTCTGCACTATACGCAGGCACAGGTTCTTTTCCACAGGCGCTATAACGAATAGTTACCCAGCGTGTTATGGTCTCCTCATCCCCAAAATCTTCTAAAGCTATTTTTTTAGATAAATCAATCTTCACAGGCTCAGGCACTACTATTTCTCTTCCGCAACAATCAAGGGCTACCCCTGGGGTTATGCGAATAAAACCATCTTTATCTTCAACCTTTTCTACCTTAAGCCCACAAACTACCCCTTCTCCATGAATCAGGCGATTAATCAGACGCTGTTTTTCAATAAAATAACGCTGTTCTTCTTCAAAATCCCTTACAGTAAGCAGTTTACCATAAAAATAACGATTTCTCTGAAATGATTTTAGGTTTTTGCTGCATGCTATATCTTTGATCTGTTCTTCCATCTTTTTTTCATCCGCCATCTTTGTCCCCCCTTAAAAGTTTATTTTTGCATCAATGCCAAGACGGCTATGGCGCTCTATCTGAGCATTATCCTCTATATCTAATAGTTTTGTATCTATGGGTAAAATTGCCTTACCTAAGATAAACTCTGGTGGATTGAGATATGTGTTAATTCCCAAATATAACAAGTCACCAAGCAACATTTTTTCTTTTAGCAAAACCGTTTTTCCTTCTGTGTGAGCTGGCTTCCAGAGGGCAACGATTCTTTTGACTGCCTCAAACTCCTGGTAATTTCTTACTTGTTTGGGTTTTAAAAGTACACAAAAGGAAAATCTCCCTAGCCTTAAAGACTTCTTTTCACATTCCAGCTGGAATGGCTCAATAATAATTGGTTTTTTACCTGTAAAAAGCTCAATCAAACTTGATAAACCCTCCCTTGTCCCACGCATTTTAAAAAACTCTATTGCCTTTCCTAAAAACTCACGCCATTTCTCCTCACTCCATCTCTCCTCTTTGATAAGCCCCACCCATGAAGAAAGCCAATTAAGAAATTCCCCTCTGGTGGTCTCAGGATCAATAAGGAGATGTGTTTTTTCTATTTTATCCTCTATATCTTCAAGGATAGTTTGAAAGATAGATAGATATCGCTCTAAAATGTCTTTGCTTTCTTTATCTTCCTGATAAATAGCTGGTAAGTATTGTAAATATGTCTTTTTAGGAAAGAAGACTTTGATAAAGTTTAAGACTGGGGATTTTTTTCTTTGTGGATCACTTTGAAATTTTATCTTTACGAACAGATACCTGCCTTTTATTTGAGGAAGAAAAATATCTTTTGAACCAGAAGGTAGTGAGAGATAGCCGGAGTATACGTCGCTTTTTTTAATTTCGTCTCTTGCCACAATATTGATATACAAAGATGTCCCTTCAGGGACTTCACTATCAATTCCAAGTCTATGCCATTTACATTCAGGGATTGTGCTATCAAAAATATGTTGAAATTCTCCTGTTTCTTGATAAACCTTTTCAGGAGCTATTAAAGAGAGGGTTCCACTTGTATCCAGTATCCACAGGTCGTCTTTATTATCAAAGAGCATTTTTTTACATGTTCTTTTATAGGTTATAACTGTATCAATTAATTCAGCTTCAGGGCTTAATCCCCATAAACTTCCCTTATTTTCATCAAATTTATCACCGCCTATGTATATGTTTTTCTTTGAATTAACACTAAAAGTTACTGGTGATATAATCGTTTCAGGTAAATCAATAACATCTATTCCTTTTCGGATCTTTGAAGACTCAAGTAGATAAAGTGTATTATCTTTTACAAACAGTGAGAGAGGATTTTGAAGATTTCCTTCCCAGATAATTTTTTTTAGCTGACCTGCCAAATTAAATTTTAAGACCCTGTTTTTGCTACCATCAAGCACATAAATATTTTGAAACTCATCTATAGCTAATGATTTAGGTTCAAACCCTTCTATCTTATGACCATAGGTATCTTCTTGAGGTCCTACAACCCAAATAACCTGCCAGGTAATAAGAGAAAAGGCTTGAAGGCGATTTTTATCAATAACATAAAGAATATTTTTCCATATAACCATATCTTTGGGCTCTAAAAATTTCCCTATTTCTTCTCCTATTCCTCCTACAT
>QNCE01000119.1 GCA_003644405.1 Candidatus Omnitrophota bacterium
TAGGTGGACACTTTGTTTTAGGTCACATAGATTGTGAGTCGAAGATAAAGGGTATAAAGCGCAATAAAGATTTTTATACTTTTGAAATTGAACTCCCTAAAAGATTCAAACACCTAGTTACAGAGAAAGGTTCAATTGCTGTTGAGGGAGTTAGTTTAACAATTCAAAAGATAAAGCCTACATCTTTTTCTATCGATGTAATTCCCTATACTTTTGCGCATACCAATTTAAAATATAAGAAAGTGGGTGATTGGGTTAACTTAGAATTTGATTATCTTTTAAAATCAAGTATTAATAAGGAATATTTCGGGGCGTAGCTCAGCTTGGTTAGAGAGCGCTTGGTTCGGGTTCAAGAGGTCGCTGGTTCAAATCCAGTCGCCCCGATTTTAATTTAGATATAAAAAATTGAAAATCTTTTGAGGTTACTCTTTTGCCTTTTAATAGATTGCGCACCTGCGATTGTCCAATGGAGAAAAGTGAAAAAATTAGCTTCTATTGAAAGAAATTAATTTTTATGGTATAAATATATTGCTCTTAGAAAATGGGGGTGAAAGGGACTCGACTCAATAAGCAGGGAAGGAGCTGCATGCCAGCGGGTAGGCCAGCTGTAAGAGGCCTACAAAAAATAAGTGCAGACGCTTACGCAACCACTCCTGCTTGCGCAGTTTGTTAAGCAGGGCTCTTAATTCCGTTTGTCTCTGACGGGATTAGGGGTTCGGTAATAGAGACTAGAGGTAGGTTCTTAACCTTGGGAGCCTGCCTCAAAAATAACCAAGGTTGCTCTCTAACAGATCCTGCCTCTCGGAGCTGTTAGAGAAAAGATTAAAAGAGAGGCTAAGTATGTAGTAGGCTCCTCTTTTAGCTTATTGAGGACGCGGGTTCGATTCCCGCCACCTCCACCATTATTTCTTATTCTCTTTTGTTCTCTCCTGATACAATCCTTCTGTTAGGATCTAGTAAATGTAGAATTTGGCAAAGAAAGAGTTCTTTTATATAATAATTTATATGCCTATTTATCTTTATCGTGTTGAGAAAGGAAGCAAAGGATGTAAACTGTGTAAGAAAGGATTGGAAGTTCTTCAGAAAGTAGGAGAAGAGCCTCTTAAGAGGTGTCCTAAATGCGGGAGTAAACTTAAAAAAGTATTTTCTACCTTTTCTTTGGGATTTTCTAAAACAGGGTTGGAAAGGAGAGCGAAGGAAGCGGGGTTTCACAAATTAAAGCGAGTAGATAAAGGAAAATACGAAAAGTTATATTAGGAACGATTAAGTTGCACAGAAAATTTTCTACCTATCTTCTCGAGGTTAGTAATAAAATAGATAAAGAAATAAAAATTGGAAGATTAGGGCAGATAGAATTTAAAAAGGGAACTTATCTCTATGTTGGCTCAGCAAAAAAGGGTTTAATTTCTCGTCTGAGGAGACATATTTCTAAGAAAAAGAAATTATTTTGGCACATAGACTACTTTCTAAGTCAAGAGAAAGTATCCATAGAAAAGATTTGGCTTACTTATTTAGACGAATGCTTTACATCAAAGTTTATCTTGAGGGACACAGAAGTAGTGAAGGGTTTTGGTTCTCCCGATTGTTGATGCTTAGGGCACCTTTTCTACTTTGGGAAAAATAAAGTAAGGAAAAGTTTAAAAGAGAAACTTAAACTAGAATTAATAGAGGTTTCGTGTTAAAAAAGTTGAATAAAATTACTCGGATATCTTAAATTATGGTACAATTATAATCTCTATTTTGGGAAAGATTAACTTTACAGGTTTCCATTTAAGGGAGGAGAAATGATAGAGAGAAGAAGATATCGAAGAATAAAAGACGGTGTCCGGGTTATTTTCAAGATTTTGCATAAAAAGGGAGAGGTAGAGCTTGATGCTATCAACGTTGGATCAGGAGGAATATGCGTTCCTTTAGGAGAAAAAGTCAATCCCGACACTCTCATAGAGATAGGGTTAATACTACCAGGAGAAAAGAAGCCTTTCTATGTATTTGCTAAAGTTAGATGGCAGGCGAAATTACCTAAAAGAGATGAGAGAGGCAATTTATATTTTCCTACAGGAGTAATGTTCTTAAAGATGAGTAAAGAAGAAAGAAGAAAACTCATCCAGTATATCTACCATTCTCCTGAAGGGGAAAAGTAACCAAACTTGCTGGCCCTATGAGTTACCTTTACGGTCCCGTGTACTCACGAAGATTAGGGTTTTCTTTGGGGGTGGACCCATTTTCAAGAAAGGTGTGCAGTTTCAATTGTGTTTACTGCCAGTTAGGGCCTACTCTAAAAAGAACTATAGTTAGAAGAGGAGGGATTAATCTAGAGAGAGTAAGAGAAGAATTAGAGAATATTTTAAAGAATAAGGTAAAAATAAATTATATTACTATATCTGGATCAGGGGAGCCAACACTTCTTAAAAACCTAGATAAGCTAATAAGACTAGTAGGGAAGACCTGCAAGCATAAATATCCTATCTGTGTAATAACTAATTCTTCTCTTCTTTACAGAAAAGATGTAAGAAATCAACTGAAAGAGACAAATCTAGTGATACCCTCTTTAGATGCTCCTAATCAAGAAATTTTCCAAAAGATTAACAGACCCCATTCCTTAATTACTTTGGATAAAGTAGTTAAAGGACTTATAGAGTTTAGGAAAGAATATAAAGGAAAGATATGGTTAGAGATTATGTTAGTTAAAGGAATTAATGACAAAGAAGAATTTGCTTACCAATTTAAGAAGAAAATTTATAAAATCAATCCTGATAGAGTGCAGATTAATACTCCCATAAGAGCTATTCCCTATCTTAGAAAAAGTTTGCTTCCTTCTCCTAAGGTTATATATCAGTTCAAGAAAATTCTAGGAAGAAATTGTCAAGTTGTTAATTTCAGAAAAGTTAAAGTTAGGAAGGTAAAGACTTTTATAGATAAAAATCTAGTATTTGCCTCTTTAAAGAGAAGACCTCAAAGTATCGAAGAGTTGAGCATATCTTTAGGGGTGGAGTTGGGAGCAATTGAGAAATGCGTTAGAAGTCTCATAAAAGATGAAAAGTTAAGGGAAGTTGTAGAAGAAAACAGAAGATATTTGGTGATTAAATGATGATAAAAGAGAATGTAAAAAAAAACATTGAAACAAATACCATCTTACGTAGAGGTGGTAGCAGCCACGAAGAAAAGAGCTCCTTCCGAAATTTTAGAGGCTATCACTGCAGAGATAAAGATAATAGGGAAAAATTACATCCAAGAGGCAGAGAAAAAGATAGGAGTAATAGGTAATAAGGATGTAGATTGGCACCTTATTGGTCGTCTCCAGAGGAATAAAGTTAGAAAAGCAGTTAGACTGTTTGATATGATACAGACTTTAGATTCTATAGAATTAGCACAACTTTTAGGTAAGGAATGTAAGAAGATAGAAAAGATTATTTTTAATTGAAATAAATATTGCTAAGGAGTCTACCAAAGCTGGTATATTTCCTGAAGATTTAGATAGTTTTGTTAGAGGGATTTTATCGTTAAAGAATTTAAAGGTGATGGGTTTTATGGCTATGGGGCCGTTAGTTGAAAATTCCTATCAGTTAAGACCTTACTTTAGAGAGATAAAAAAAGTTGTTCGAAGAGATTAAAAAGCAATATCCTACTTTCTCTCTGATTTTAAATATCTTTCTATGGGCATGAGTGATAGCTTCAAAGTAGCCATAGAAGAAGGAGCAAACATGATAAGACTGGGAACAGTTATTTTTGGTTCTCGAGAGTGATGAGATTAAGGGTTCTGTTTGA
>QNCE01000120.1 GCA_003644405.1 Candidatus Omnitrophota bacterium
AAGGATGGTAAGGGAAAAAGCAAAAGTTTATCATTTGAAGATAAGAGATGATTGTAAAGTAGCGATTTCTAAGGGGACAGTTTTCTGGAAGGATAGAAGAGGCTGGGATGATAATGATTCTCGCAATATAAGGAAACAGAAGGATTTAGATATTATTCCTGAGGATAGTCAGTGGAGGAAAGTTGCTTATATAGTTAAGAATTTTGAGGTTGAGAGAGGTATATTTAAATTAAAAATAAGAGTAGATTGGGAGAAGGAATCTATAGAGAGAGTTGAGTTAAATGGTAAAGAAATTGGGTTTAGGAGAGAAGGAGAAAGAATTTATTCCAAATATATTTATAGTTTATGGGCAGGATTGGTAGAGAGAGAGAAAGATAAGTTTTTTGCTTACCAGAACAGGAGGATAGTTTCTCCTTACCAGAACATACCATTTTCTTTAAGGATTGGACAGGTATCGGATACAGTGTATTGGAATGGAGCGGTGTTAATAAATAATGAGGATGTAATTGTGCCCATTACCTTTGCTGATAGAGAGACGGGAATTTATAGAGTAAACTTAGATTATTTTAAGCAAACGAAAGATGGAGGGGTAAAGGAAGAATGCAAAAGAAAAGCTTTCCGAAAGATTGCAGAGTTTCTTAAATTAAAAGGGTATTTACACAAAAAGGAGGAAGTATTAAGAAAATTGGAGGAGTACTGGAGAGAGATAGAGAGCAGAGAATGGTGGGAGGATTCTTCTGCTTTAGAGGAAAGATATAAGTTGGAGAAGTATCTGGAGGAAATAGATATAAAGGAGGAGATGAAAAGGCGGATAATGGAGATTGTTCTTTATTATCATGATTTAGTCTTACCTTTATCTTTCATCAAAGATAAAAAAGTAGATTTTGTAGTTGCTATTCCTTTTAAAGGGGATAAAGTGGAGACGAAAAGTATTAAAGGGGTGGTAAAGGCAGCTGCTTTTGGTGTAAGGAAATATTTTCCTGATAAGAAAGTATTGATTTTGGCAGTGGCTGGTCCTTACGATAGTAATGTTAATGAGGCAAAAACTTCAAAAGCTGCTCAGGAAACTTTTGAGGAGATAAGCTCAAAAAATATAGAGGGTTTTTGTTTTGCATTGGTTAATAAAGGGAAAGGATGGGGAATGAGGGCAGCAATTGATTTGATTGCTCAGTTAGAAGTGCCATTTATATTTTTGGATGCTGATTTAAGACAGTTGCGAATAGAAAAGAACAAGAAAAGCCGGTTTTATCCCACACAGCCCTGGAAGGAGGAAGGTATTGTTATTGGTCTTCAACCAAAGAGTATTAAATGGCTGCTTACTCCTATTTTGGAAGGAAAAGATTATGTGATGTCTCATTATTTAAGAGATCCTTTAGATGGCACAATAACCAATAATATAATATTACCAGGAATAAAGGCAATATTTGGTTTAATGATGAGGCAGGGGATAGGAGGAGAGTTTGCTGGTTCACCAAAATTGGCAAAAGTTATGAGAGATTATCTTGATAATGTAGAAGCAATGATTTCCGATGCTATGACCTATGGAATAGATATCTGTATAACTATTCAGGCTATAATTAATCAGCTAAATATAGGAGAGGCTTTCAATACGGTTAAAGTGCACAATCCCAGCGAGGGGAAGTTAGGAGAGACTTATCAGAAAGGAGGGATGTTTTCTGAAGTAACAAAGGCATTTTTTGACCGAGTGATTGAGTATCAAGATTACTGGTTAAATCAGAAGGAAGAAGAAATCGGGAAAGTAGAGGCAGAAATCAGTGAGGAGAAAATAATAATTCCTACCTTAACTAATCCTCAAGATGTATATCCTGTTGTTCCTGAGCCTGTTCCTTTTGACTGGTGCAGAAGGATTAAGGAATTTGAAGAGATTTTTAAGAAAGATAAGCCTTACAATTACGAAGAAGAATACAAAAGAATATTTATGCGCCACATACAAGATTTAAGTTTAACCGATGAGGAAGAGGAAAGTATCTATTATAGGATAAAAGAACTGGTAGAGAAAATGCAGGAGGAAGTCTGTCTTTATAAAGTTGAATTTTCTCCTCACCTTTGGGCAAAGATTTATTATAGTGTTTTGTTAGCATATGCTCAAGCAGAATCAAAAGAGAAAAGAGAAAAAATAATAGAATTATTTAAACCTTTATATTATGCTAAAGCAGCCTCTTATGCTTGCTGGTATTTGAGAAATTTTTCTTTTTCAGATTTGGAATCTATCAAAAAATTTAGAGAGAATTTAAGTAAAGAAATTGAGGAGATTTTGGAGAAGATAAATAATAATCAAGCCTCCAAATTTTTAGAGGTGGATATAAGCTTTGAAAAATTAAGAGGAGCTTTAGTTAAGGGAGAAAGATATTTCTATCAGCAGACAGAAGAATTTATAAGATTACGTCCCTATTTTATTGAGAGATGGAGACAGGAGATAAAGAAAGAGAAAGAAGTGGATTTGGAGAAGAGGATAATTAAAAAACTACCTATAGAATTTTCTTTCTCCAGCCTGAATGCGTTTGTAGAGACCTTCCCAGAGAAAATCAGGGAAAAATATAGATATCCTGAAGTAATGAGTCTTCTTTATATATTAGCTTTCTTTAGAGGGCTCTCTCAAGAGGAACAGGAATTTCTTTTAAACAAGTTTTCTCAAGAAGAACGTTTATGGATTAGAGATAATTTAGATAAGGATTGGCATGAGATAATCAGGAATACAAGTTCTTCCTTCCAGAAAGAGAAGGTGGAGGAGTATATAAAGGTAAGGAATGAAATTTTTGAAAATATTCGGGCATTAAAGATAGCTTCACAGATTTTAAACAAAAATGGGGGATTAAGTGAGATAATTGAGAAAAAGGAGATATTGGAGGTAATTGCGGGAATAAAGGATGCGGTTCTTTTTGAAAAGGATACAATAAAAGCTTTAAGAGATTTAGAAGAGCTCCTTTGGGGATTGAGGCAGATTAACGGAGTGAATGTGAAAGTTTTAAGGCTTCCTGACGGGAGAATTTATATTTATGATGAATATTCATTAAGAAAGAAGGCATTAAACAAAGAAGAGAAATTAGCCTCTACTGAAGAGGGACTGAAACACTCAATTAAATTAGACTTTATAAGAGAAGAAGGTCTGTTTTACGGCCTTATTTTTGAGGAAAAAGATGAATATGAGGATTTGATAAACTTAGGGATAGAGATTTTAAGAATTTTAAGAGATAAAAAACTTCTGGTATGGGATAAAGATAAGAAGATATGGAGGGCAAAGAAGATACTTCAAAGAATTATAAAGATAACACCTTCTTCGGTAAGGGAGATTTATTTAGCTACAATAAATAGACCTTCTGCTTTAAGACGAGAGCTGGAGATAGAACTTGAAAATCATAAGATTTTTAATCATCAGATTCCTCTGGTAGTAATTGATGATTCCAGAGAGGAGATTTTAAGATTGAATCAAGAGACTATAAAAGAACTTAAAGAAAAATATCAAGCCCAAATAATTCATCTTACAGGAAAAGATAGAGAAAGATATCAAGCAGATATTGGAGAAAGATTACTTCTGGAGTTTTCTCAAAAATTAAGCGAAGGAAAATTGGAGAAGGATACAGAGAGGATATTGAGAGATAATAAAATCTTGGTAAATGAAGAGATAATTTTAGAAAGAATGCAGGAGTATATAAACAGAAATGTTTTCTTTCATATATCAGGAGTGAGAAATTTTACAGTGTTGATAGGGAAAG
>QNCE01000121.1 GCA_003644405.1 Candidatus Omnitrophota bacterium
AAGAATTACATTTTACATTAGACATCAAGACCGATAGGGGGTTGATTTCTACACCCACACCATCTAACTCCATAAATGATGCTTCAACAAGTAAGGTTCCACTCCCTGCAAAGTTATCCATTACAATTCCCTTCTCTTGTGGGTGTATATAATTCAGTAGTGCACGAGCCATCTTTGGATGGAATTTACCCTTATAAGGATGAAAGTAATGAGTTATGTACAAGGATGGTTCTTCCCTAATTGCGAAGTAATCTTCAAGCCTTTTACCAATACTTAAAGTTGAAGATGCTGGGATACGATGTAAATTTTTTATGAGATGTGAAAATAAGATTTCAACATTTCTATCTACTTCTTCCTCGTTTCGGCTCAATTTTGATATATATTCTGATTTTTCTAAAAAATACTGATATGTGATAAATCTGAAACAAACAAGGTTTTCTTTTTCAAAAAAGTGGTATATCTTCCCCAATGCTTGGTTTGGAAAAATATTTTTTATCAAGGGAATATCCTCTTTTGTACCTATCAGATAAATTTCACGAGTATAAGCCAGTCTCTTTACTAATTTTTTCAAAGGAGAAATATTTTCGGACGTTCCAAAATATCCTTGAATTTTACCATAAGGCAACTCATGAGTTATAAAATCCTGTATTCTTATCTCTGGGATAGTAAACATAGAAAGTGGTTCTTCCTTTAGCTTATCAAAGAAGTTATATATGGGTGCAACCTTTCCGAATAATCCCTCCAATTCAAGCTTGGCGAACTCAGTCGCTTCATGTTCACTTTTTATATTGTTAAACAGTTTGAAGTACCAATAATACATCTTTCTCAACTCCTCCTTTTATCCACCATTTCCGATAGCTCATTATACACGAACTTTGCATTTTCTTTCAATCGGGAAGGATATACGGGCTTTGTGATATCCTCGGCCCCGGTGGTATATGCGAACCTATACATCTTCTTTGCCCTCCTCAACCATCAAATCTAACGGACTTCTAATTTTCTTCAAGTTCTGAATAAGGAACTCTCCAATATCTTCCATTTGGGTGTCTTGATCGTATCTTTCACCCCCATACCCATAACGTACGGCGGATATGTAAAGTGCCACAGCCTATCATATGCTTTAAAACCCGGGGATATATAAACCCAACGATGAAATACAGGTGTGCCCCGGGGGGGAAATTTCTGGTTAGCCTTAGAGAAGATTCATACTCTCTTTTTTCTACAGCAGTTTCCTGAACGCTTCCACGATCTCCTTCACCCTCCCCTTGTTCATCTCTCTCTCCTCCAGTGCCCCCTCTCCAGGGCGCAAATAGGTTCCCACTATGAAACCGTCAGCCTCACAGAATCTCTTCATATTCCCCGGGGTGACTCCACTGCCTACGAAAACAGGGGTACCGGGGAGGTTCTCTTTGAGGGTTCTGAGAAGGGTCTCATCGGCCTCATCCCCTGTCCGTCCACCGGTGATAATAAGTCCATCAGCACCGCCCCTCTCAACTAAGTCTAAAGCCTCCGCTAAAGGGTCGTATCCGTTCCCCAGAGGGCAGGAGTGCTTCACGTCAACGTCCGCCAGGACCTTAACAGCACCCTTAAGGTAAGCCATCTCCCTCCCCACCCCCTCTATTATCCCCTGATCTGTGACCTTGGCCCCGCCGAGGACGTTCACTCTTACAAAATCGGCCCCTGTGACCTCAGCTACGCTCAGGGCCTCCACCCCACAGTTCCGCAGGATGTTCACCCCCACCTTCCCGGGGAAGATCTCTCTTGCTTTCAAAACCAATCGTGTCATTGAAGCTACGGTTAGGGGGGATGAGGAGGTTTTAGGGTAGGGCTTGTCCCCGTAGTTCTCAAGTATGATCCCCGTAAAGCCTTCCCGGGAGAGAACCTTCGCCTCCCTCTCCACCCTCTCCTCCGCCTCCTCAAGGTTTTTCAAGCTCCCCCGGGGAGATCCGGGAAGGGGGGGAAGGTGCACGACCCCGATGAGCTCCTTTTTCATGCGAATCACCTTGCAGCATAAGCCCCTCTAAGGTTATTTTCTTTCTGTTCCTGAGGTGCACTACCACGTGGGCCCGTAGCCCGACAGGGCGACGGGGTACCCGACAGGGCGTACCCGCTGCACGACACCCGAGGGACCTCCCCTCTCATACCCCCCCGGGGCTATACTGTTCATGTATAGCCCTACCGAGGTGCGCAGTAGTGCACAGGCTGGACTTTTCGAAAGAACCTTCAATCCCCCCAGGAAACCCCTTCGGGTGTTCCTCTCGGTCATCCCAGAGGCCTATACCGTGCCCCTGTAGCTCTATCCAGCTACTGTATAGCTGTGAGGGGGTATTATCTAAAAAACAAACGTGCCCCGAGGGAAGAGAACAACCCCCTCCGATCACCTTGGGAGATTCAGAAAAGACCTATACCTTGGGGGGGGTATACAGTATCTCTGTTGCGCTACTGGGGGAGCGTATACCCCCGGAGGGCGAATATATTGCTTGAGGGGGCTCAAAAACTATGTAAAACCCCCCCACGAAACAGCAAAAAAGTAGCGTTCGGTGAAGTTTTTTAGAAAACCTTAAATAGCAGTATTCAAAGGTATATTTCCACTGCAACTCTTTATATACTATAAGCCCATATACAGTAAAATGCCGTAAAAGAGCCCTTTTACGGCATTCTCACACACGGAACCCCTAAAGGGGGGATGGGATGCCAAAAAGAAAGAAGAAAAGCCTGCCAATATACCTTACGGTAGAGGAGATAAGAAGGATGCTTGACGCCGCCAGGTGCGAAAGGGACCGCCTGCTAGTCCTTCTAGCCTATAAAACAGGCCTAAGGTGCCACGAGCTCACCTCTCTGAAGATAGAACACATCGATTTTCAGAAGAACCTCATAATGGTGGTGGACGGCAAGGGCAACAGGGACCGGGTAGTCTACGTGGACCCCGACACTCTCCACCAGATAAAGGAATACATAGGAGAGAGAAGAAGCGGCATCCTCTTCCTGAGCCAGAAGAAGACTCCCAGAAGGAAGGTGAAAAGGACTATCCTCACCTACGACGATGAGGGGAACATTATCAAAAAAGAGGTCACCTGGGTAACCTTGGAAAGAGGTCAGCTCAACGACGCCACGGTTGAGAGGATCGTGAGGAATATGGCCAGGGACGCTGGGATAGTGAAGCCGAAGAGGATCACCACCCACACCCTCCGCCACACCTTCGCTTGCCAGTCTCTTCTTGCAGGTGTACCCATAACCACGGTTCAGATCGCCTTGGGTCATTCCTCCCTGAAAACCACGGAGATCTACCTTAAGGCCATTCAGAACACCGAGCAGCTTATAAAAGACTACCAGAGAACTCCCCTTCCCATCTAAGTAGAATACCCCTTTAGGGCGACGTAGTCCCCGGGTAGCCCTACCGCCGGACTGTAGACCCCCACGGAGCTACACACTTTAAGCGGAGTAACACGCTGGTGCTACGCTGTAGTCCCGTAGGCCGAACGGTACATAGAGGGCTAGAGGGCCTCAAAGGGGATACTCATCTTCTTCCCCGGTAGGGATAACCCTTTATCTTCCCGAAAAGGTTCACCCGTGATCTGTCGGGGGGGAGTTCCTCTAGGCACCTGGTAAACTCGGCCACCTGCTTCCCTCCCTCGAAGACCTTTATGTCCCCGTCCACGGAGACTGTGACAGCAATGCAGGGCGCCTTCTCTGTTATGAGAGATGCCGCCTGCGTCTTACTCCCAC
>QNCE01000122.1 GCA_003644405.1 Candidatus Omnitrophota bacterium
TCTAAATTTTGCACAAAACAGGTTGAACCTTTTTTGTGCAACTTTCAGAGCTGAAGACTTTTAAATTACAAATAAAGGAAATCTTTTTATATTTTTGAGGAAAGTATTTTTGTTAAATCCTTTAAGATATAGAAAAAGAATATTATACTCAGGATAGTCTTCTTTAAATCTCTTAGTAGAGGGATTTTCTTTGCATTTTTCCATATTATTTTTTACCTCCAGAGCTATTTTTTCTTGAGGAATAATGAAGTCAATTTCTTTTTTTGTTTTTGTTCTCCAGTAGTGAGGTTTATAATCTTTTTTACGTAAGTTAGTAAATATTATATTTTCCAGTAAGAAAGATGTATCCGGTCTTTCATTTAATTTTCTAAAATCCTCAACAATATAATTTCTTAAGCCTGTATCTATAAAATAAAGTTTAGGATTTTTTGTGATTTCTTTTTTTCTGTTTTTAAAGAAAGGAGTTATAAGAGAAATTATGTAAGTTTTCCCTAAAAAATTAAGATATTTTTTCACCGATAAAAAACTGTAGCCACTTTCTTTACTCAGTTCATTATAATCAATTAAGTTACCAATACTTAAAGCAGAGACTTTTATGAGATTGTGAAGTTTATAATCCTCAATTAATCCTAAATAGTCTCTTACTTCTCTTAAGAAAAAAGTAGAGTATATTCCTTTTAAAATCTCTTTTTTCTTTTTTGCATCTGTTTAACGCCTGTTTGAAGCGACCTGAACCTGTTTGAGTGGACTTGTTTGAGGCGAAACCTCGCACATTGAGCATTTCCACCCGGAGCATTTCCACCCCTGGGGTGGAAATATAGGTTTATCGAGTATTTCCGCCCCGTATTTTTTTACCGAGTATTTCCACCCCAGGGGTGGAAATGTAGGTTCGGGGGTGGAAATGTAGGTTCGGGGGTGGAAATATGTTCTATCAACCCGTATATCAAAGGTTGTATAAAGAGTTTGTTGATTATTATGGATTTAAGCCGATACCTTGGAGGATATATCGTCCTAATGATAAAGGTAAATTTTACTTCCTCTTCTTTAAATAATCTTCCTCTGAAGATTTATGGATTAACATTCATAGAATATGATTCCAACGTAAGGGTTTTTTTAAAAAATGGTTAAGTTCTAAAACTAATCGCTTTTTCAAAAATTGAAAATGCCCAGCCAGTTTTTTTTAAAAAATGGTTAAGTCCTAAAGAGAGAGTTTTGAAGAAGGAAAGATTGTCTGGAATGGAAATTCAAAAAGGAGAAAATCCTTCCTTCTGTGCGCCTGTCTGTCGCATCCGCAACGCAGACAGGTGCCCGCCTACCGATAGGTCTTGACAGGTCAAGAGAGGGGGGTGTATAATTTACCAGAATTTTGGGAAAACTAAACTATTACAATAGAAGAATTTGTTTGACAAGGAAGAATAGTGAAACTTGTATTGTATAAAAATTTACAAAAGTTACTTAGAGGATAACCAAGGTGAAAAATAATACAATCGGAAAATACCTCGGCCCGAAGGAAACAGAAGTAATTGCAAGACTCTCTTACGAAAAAGTCTCTTTAGTTACAAAAGAACAGCTTGATAGATGGTTCGGTTTTTCTCCGGAGTTAAGAAAACAGATTGTATTTCGCCTTAAAAATAAAGGAGTGCTTCTACCAATAAAAAGAGGGCTATATTTTTTCTCACCTCTTGAATCTGGCCCTAAAGGGAGTCGTATAAACGAATTTCTTATTCCTCCAGTCTTATTCCCTAAAGGCAACTACTATCTTGGATATTCAACTATGTACAGCTATTACGGCTTTACAGACCAGATTTTTCAAACAATGTATATCCTTAATACATCTTTGCAGAGAGAAAAGATTATTGGCAGTATACAATTTAAAATGGTTAAGATTTCATCTACGAGAATGTATGGTCTAAAGAAAATAAAGATAAAAAATGCTGATGTAATAGTAAGTGACAGAGAAAGAACTCTTGTTGATTTGATTTATTTTCCCCAGCCTGTGGGAGGCTTAAACCAGGCATTCCGTATACTTAAGGAAGAGGTGAAATACAAAAAAGTAGATATTAAAAAACTTGTCAAGTATGCTGTTCGGTTCCCTTCTGCCTCAGTAAGGAAAAGAATAGGCTTTGTTCTTGATTCCTCAGGCGTAAATGAGAATATCTTGAAGCCTTTACTTAAGAGTATCAAAAATACTTCTCTTGTCCCTCTTTTTCCTTCTCCCTCAAGAAAAGGAAAGATAAACAAAAAATGGATGGTAATTAAAAATGCTCCATAATGACAAAGAAGAGTTTTACCGGATTCTTGAGAGAACATCTGCCCAGACAAGTTTTCCTCTAAGGCTTCTTGAAAAAGACTATTACATTACAATTGTCCTCGCAAAGATAAATGAGTTAAGCCCAAATCTTGTTTTCAAAGGCGGTACAGCTTTAAGCAAGATATATTACTCTTATTACCGTTTGAGCGAGGACTTGGATTTTACATTGAAACTTCCTGAGGCAAAATCAACAAGAACCACAAGAAGAAATGCCATAAAACCTATAAAAAACTCATTAAGGGATTTCCTGAAGCAGCTTGGGATGAGTATAGAGAATGTGGAAAAAGCCGGGCACAGAGAATCCACGCAATACATCTATTATCTTGATTACGATTCAGTTGTTCTTGAAAAGAAGGAATCAATAAAACTTGAGATTGGATTAAGGAAGAATCCAATACTTGCGCCCCAGATAAGGAAAATCAACCATAAGTTTCTTCATCCCTTTACAGGCAAGCCTTTGTTTGAAGCAGGTTCTGTTCTTTGTTTTGCTTTAAAAGAGCTTGTTGCCGAAAAACTGAGGGCAGCAGCAACAAGAGAGATTATTAGGGGAAGGGATTTTTATGACCTCGGATTTCTGCTTAGGGAAGGTTTTAATTTCAAAGACAATGAGTTACTTGAGCTTTTTAAGAGAAAACTTGAAGAAGATGACTTTTCTTCTGATTTGAAAAAATACAGGATTAATCTCGGAAGGAGTGATAAAGAGATAGAGGAGATGAAGTTAAGGCTTAATGATGAGTTATTTCCTGTTCTTACGATTGAGGAGCAGAAAACGTTTGATATAAATAAGGTATTGGGTGAATTGAATAGAGTTTTTGTTTCACTTGCTTGAGGCGCATTTAAGACGAAACCTCGCATATTTTCCACCCAGGAGCGTTTCCACCCCAGCACCCGAGCATTTCCACCCCGTATTTTTTTACCGAGTATTTCCACCCCAGGGGTGGAAATATAGGTTCGGGGGTGGAAATGTAGGTTCGGGGGTGGAAATGTAGGTTTGTAAAGGAAGTGGTATTGTGTCGTATTTTTTTACAGTTTTTCTTAACTTACTGATTTGTAATAAGTTACATTGAATTATCTCTATTTTCTTTTTTTCTCTGTCGGAAAAGATTACACTTTTAGTACACTTTTAGTATGGTTACTTTTATCTTTTTATTTAATATGTGAAGTTCTTCTCCTAACTTATTCATTTCCAATAACTTACATATAAAAAATAATTTTCTATTTTTCTAATTTGGCACAACCCTTGCTTACTTTAAATAAGTAAAAGGGAAAAGGATAAAGATATGGAAAAAAGTGAAGATACAAGGAGGTAGAGAGATGAAAAAGTTGTTAGGAATAGTGTTGGGGTGTTTGTTAATAGGAGGATCATCTGCATGGGCAGCACCTGTTTTTCAA
>QNCE01000123.1 GCA_003644405.1 Candidatus Omnitrophota bacterium
ATGTAGAGAGAATTATTTTAAAATTAAAGGGATAAATGCGGGTAGAAAAAGATTACGAAGAATTTTTAGGGTTGTTAAACAAGTATCAGGTTAAATATTGTATTGCAGGTTCTTATGCGGTAGCAGTTTGGGGTTATCCTCGTTATACAAAAGATATTGATATTCTTATTGAACCTACAAAAGAGAATGCTAAAAAGATTATTTCAGCGATAAGAGAGTTTGGGATAAAGAGTCAAGATTTAACAGAGGAAGATTTTATTAAAAAAAATAGAGTTATTCAGTTAGGTTATGAGCCAGTAAGAATAGATATTTTAACTTCAGTGGAGGGGGTTTCCTTTTCTACAATATGGAGGAATAAAGTTGAAGATTTTTATGGTAAAGAGAAAGTTTATTTTGTTGGTTTAAAGGAATTGATAAGAATAAAAAAGAAAGTAGCTCGTCCACAGGATTTGGTTGATTTAGAGGAGTTGTTAAGAAGAAAAAAATGGAGGAAAAAGAAAAAGTAATTATTTTCGACACCACTTTAAGAGATGGTGAACAAGCTCCAGGAGCATCTTTAACTTCGGAGCAGAAACTAGAGGTGGCTTATCAACTTCAAAAGTTAGGGGTAGATGTTATTGAAGCGGGTTTCCCTATAGCTAGTCCTGATGATTTCCGAGGAGTAAATTTAGTGGCCAAAAATATTAAAAAGAGTATAATATGCGGGTTAGCAAGGTGCCTTAAGGAGGATATCCAAGCAGTTTATAAAGCTACCAAGCCAGCTAAGCTTGCCCGCATTCATATATTTCTAGCCACATCTAAAATTCATCTTAAATACAAGTTTAGAAAGGCTGAGGATGAGATTTTAAGTATAGCTAAGAAAGCTACTAGGTTTGCCAGGAATCTTTTTGAAGATATAGAATTCTCTCCAGAAGATGCTACTCGCACGGAAAGAGATTTTTTATATAAAATTATCGAAACAGTTATAAAGGAAGGAGCAAAGACTATAAATATTCCCGACACGGTAGGCTACAGTTATCCTCAAGAGATTTTTTCTCTTATAGAAGATATACTAAATAATGTTCCCAATATAAAAAAAGCAGTGATTTCTATCCATTGCCATGATGATTTAGGATTGTCAGTAGCTAATTCTCTTTCTGCAATTTTGGCAGGAGCTAGACAGGTTCACTGTACAGTGAATGGGATTGGGGAACGTGCGGGGAATGCTTCTTTAGAGGAGATTGTAATGATTCTCAAAACACGTAAAGATGTCTTCAAGCCTTTTTTCACTCAGATAAATACTAAAGAGCTTCTTCGTACTTCAAGATTGGTGAGCGCTCTTACAGGATTTGTTGTGCCTCCTAACAAAGCTATTGTAGGAGCAAATGCTTTTCGCCACGAATCCGGAATCCATCAGGATGCGATTTTAAAGAAAAGAATTACTTATGAAATTATTGATCCCAAAGAAGTAGGAGCTAGTCAAACTCAATTAGTTTTGGGTAAGCATTCTGGAAGACACGCTTTAGCTAAGAGATTAAGAGACTTAGGGTTTAAGCTGGAGGAGAAAAAAATCAATACTATTTTTAGAAAGTTCAAAGAACTCGCTGATAAGAAAAAGGAGATATTCGATGATGATCTTCTTGCTTTGGTGGAGGAGGAAATTCGCCAGAAGAAGAAGAAGTGGGAACTGGTTTCTGTAAGGATTGTTACGGGAACGGATATTACCCCATTAGCTATAGTGAAGATTAAACATAAAAAAGATGTATACCAGGCTAAATCTCAAGGGGATGGTCCTGTGGATGCTTGTTTTAAGGCGATTGATAAAATTACTAAGGTTAAGCCAAAGCTTCTAAATTATAAACTGGAAGCAATTACTCGAGGTAAAGATGCTCAAGGATTGGTTCGCTTAGAGATAAAGCTAAGAAATAAAGTTTTTTCTGGCATAGGGGCAAGTACGGATATTTTGGAAGCCTCAGTGAAGGCTTACTTAGATGCAGTAAATAAAGCTTTTTAAGGCATAGTGGAAAGTTGAAAATAAGTAAGGATTTTCCTAATGGCCAAACTAAATTCTTAGGACTAATTGGATTTCCTATAAAACATTCCCTCTCTCCTCAGATTCATAATTACCTCTTTAGAAAGTACTCCTTAAATTATATTTATGGCTGTTTTGAAGTTAGACATCTAAAAGAGGCAGTAAAGGGGCTTTTTAATTTAGGGTTTGTAGGTTTCAATGTTACTATTCCTTATAAGGAAAAGATTATTTCTTATCTCGATAGAGTAGATAAGGAAGCGGAAGTTATTGGTGCAGTAAATACAGTGAGAGTTAACGGTGAGGGTTTAGCAGGTTTTAATACTGACGGAAGGGGTTTTTTAAAAAGTTTAGAGAAGTTTAGTTTTACCCCTCAAGGAAAAGCAGTGTTAATTTTGGGAGCAGGCGGAGGGGCAAAAGCAGCAGCTACCTATTTGGCTAAGGCAAAAGTAAAGAGGATTGCTGTTTACGATATTATCTATAAAAAATCCATTTCCTTGAAAAATAGGATAGAAAAATTTTTCCCAAAAACAGAGGTAATAACCCTAAAAGAGAAAAAGGAGATATCTTTAAGAGAGTTTGATTTGGTAGTTAATGCTACCGGAGTGGGATTAAAGAAAGAAGACCCTTCTCCTATAAAATTAGAAGGAGCGAAAAAACATTTAGTTGTCTATGACTTAATTTACAATCCTTTGCTTACTTCTTTTCTTAAGGAAGCCAAGAAAAAAAAGCTTTTGGCTATAAATGGGTTGTGGATGCTTATATGGCAGGCTTTGGAAGCAGAAAAGATCTGGTTGGGAATAAATTTCTATAAAGAGGCTTCCACTATCTATCAAATATTAACTAGGTATCTGCGAAAATGTTAGTAGGGTTATTTGTTTTTATTTTAGGAAGTTGTGTAGGTAGTTTTTTAAATGTTTGTATCTACAGGATGCCTAGAGAAATTTCTATAGTAAAACCATTTTCCTTCTGTCCAAAATGCAAAGCTCCCATAAAGTGGTATGATAACATTCCTATCTTAGGATTCTTCCTCTTAGGGGGGAAATGCAGAAGCTGTAAAGAGCCAATTTCTCCTAGATATCCATTGGTAGAGGCTATTACCGCCAGCTTATTTTTAATTCTTTATATTAAGTTTAGTTTAAGTTTTTCCTTCCTAAAGTATATCTTATTTTTTTCTCTCTTGGTTGTTGTCTCTTTTATTGATATAGATTATCATGCTCTTCCTGTCTCTCTGTGTTTCATAGGAGTGAGTTTAGGGATAATTTTTTCTCTCTATGAAACTATCCATACCATAACTAAGTGGGGAGTAGTAAATATCTATACTCTTCCTATAGTTAAATCTTTAGTGGGACTAGTTGCAGGATTTGGTTTTACTTACGCTTTTAAGTTCTTTGGGGATATATTTATTAGTTTATATTTAGCATTTAGAAAGAAAGAATCCATCGAAGGTGAGAAAGAATCCTTAGGTTTAGGGGATGTAGATTTTATGGGGATGGTAGGAGTATTTTTAGGAGCAAAACTTACTATTTTAGCTTTTTTTCTTGCACCTTTCCTTGCTATTTTCTACTCTATTTTTGCCTTAATTTTTAAACGCTCCCATATAATTCCTTATCTTCCTTATCTTTCTTTAGCAAGTTTTTTATCTTTTGTAGTGGGAGATTTTATTTTAAATTTTTTGAAGTTTTAAGGAG
>QNCE01000124.1 GCA_003644405.1 Candidatus Omnitrophota bacterium
AATTACTAAATATTTTATTTATAGGCTGTTTAAGTTCACTCTCAATTTGCGCTTTTACTTTCTCATATTCAATAGCAGGAGCTTCATCCTGCAATTTTTCAAATTCCTTACAAAATTCTAATGAAATAAGGTCAGGACGTGTGCTTAATATCTGACCTAATTTAATAAATGTGGGCCCTAATTCCTCCAATACCTTGCGAACTCTAACAGGGAGAGGTCGGCTGGATACATCTGGCTTCTTGAGAGGTTTAAATTTAATAAATCTTGTTTTAATATTTAAACGGTCAACTATATAGCCAAAACCATACGTGATGAGAACCTGAAGTATCTGGTGTAATCTTTGAATATTATAAATCTTTTGGGTAATACCTGGAAGCATTAAATTTAATTTTCTTCTTACTTATTCAACTTTTCTTTCAATTGTTCTATCTCAGATTTAAGCTCATTTAATTCTTTACGTGTTGCTAAATCTAATCTTTCTACTATACCTTTAACTATTTTTTCAATCTGAGCTTCTAACTCTTTTTTAGTTTTTTCTCCTTTCTCCAGCAATTCATTGACTAATTTTTTACCTTCCTCCTGACCGACTTCACCCTTCTTAACCAGCTCCTTTACAATTTCTTCTACTTTCTCCTTAGTTACACTAAAAACCCCTAAACCCAAATTGAATACTTTTTTTAAAAAATCCTGCATAAATTCACCTCCTTTTGCTCAGTTTTATTTTTTCTAATATAACATTATAGATACAAAACAAAACATCCTGCCCTCACAACTATGTTTTTTAATTCTATGGAGCAATAAATTTAAATTTAATCTCAAATGGAAGGGTGTTATTCAATTAAAAAAGTAAGAAAATCCAATATAGAATCCATAAGGGTCAACTCCTTTATTAGGTTCTTTTGTACCAGCATTAGAAAAATGCCTGAATCTATATTCAAAACTTACTGCTTTATCTTTTTCTAAAAAATAATAAAAACCTGCGCCTCCCTGAACCTGAAAGCACCATTGAGTTGCTTCTTCTCTTGTATGTTGAGTGGTATATTGAAATCCTGTGCCTGCATTTATAAAAGGTAAAAACTTACCAAATCTATGACCATACTTTAATAATAAACCGCAGCCAGTTTCAAAATTGGAGTCAGGAGATATTACTCCTGCCATAAAAGGCTCTGCTACAAATTCTAACATACTTTCCTCTAGTATACTTGCCTTTTTAAAAATATATTTTGAGAATTTAAATTTCTTTATTAAAGAGCTAATATCAAACCCAAATCTTAAACCCACAGGAACCGTTACATAATCATCTTTTTCTGCCAGAGTGCGGTCTCTTAATGAACCTGCAAAAACACCAATCTCTTTTAAACTTTCTGGTTTTTTAAAAGAAAAAACTTTTTGTGGAATTGATAAAAATAGAAATAAAATCACAACCAATATATAACTTCTAAAAATGATCTTCATATCTCGCCTCCAACTTTAATTTTTTATTCCACCTTAGCAAAAAGTCTTTTTCTTTTCTTTCTTATATTTTCCCTTATTTCTTTATAATAAGAATCCTCCTCCCAGATTTTATCATAAAGAGCATGGATTTGCCTGCTGTATTCATCTAAAAACCTTGCTGCCTTTCCTTTTAATAAAACATCACCTGCTCCATCGGTAGAGTAAGCGTTGTATTTCTCTACCAGTTCTCTTAAAACCCAAGGCTGGTCAATTATCTGGCAGGGAGTTAAAAGATTATCACTGTAGGGACAAGTTGCCTCTTCCCACTGAATTCTTTCTCTCATCTCCCTAAAAAATGGGGAGTTGAAAATCTCTTTTAGACTTTTACCACTTTTTATATTATCCACGGCAAAATGAACAAAAGCACAAGCCTCAACATCTCCCCGATGATTTATATGACAGTATTGACGCGCTCCCGCAATACATCCCTGAACAAAAGGACCATCATTCCAGAAATCTCCCACAAATAAAGGAAGGGTTGCTCTTACCTCTTTTAGCTTCTCTCTTAATTTATTTCTCTGGGAAGGAAGTGGCACCAAACTTAAATCCGGGTCTTTTCCTAAAGGAATATAATGGAAAAACCATCCAATATAGCAACCTTTCTCTACCATTAGCTTAAAAAACTCATCAGAAGTAATTATATCAGTATTAAGGCGGGTCTGGGTGACAGAAAAACCAAACATTACTCCTGCTTCTCTTAAATTATCCATTGCCTCCATTACCTTACGCCATACTCCCTTTCCTCGACGAGCATCTGTCTCTTTCTCAAATCCCTCCACAGATAAATTCACCTCAACATTTCCCAACTCCTGCAGTCTTTTTGCCACTTTTTTATCAATTAAAGTTCCGTTAGAATAAACCTGAAAATACATATCCGGGTGTGAGGCATAAATATCTAACATATCTGGTCTTACAAATGTCTCTCCTCCCTGAACAGTGATAAAATAAATTCCCAAGGACTTTGCTTCATCTAATACTCTATCCCATACCTCTTTTGGTAAATCTTCATCCTTTTTATAACTTTCTACAGAACAGCCCAGGCAACGCAGGTTACATTTCATTGTAGGAGAGATAACAAAAAACCAGGGGATATGAAAACCTTCTTTTTCCTCAATCTCTCTTCTTATTCTGTCAGAAATAAAACAGGCATTGATAAAGAAATTTTCTACCAGTTTATTTAAGCAATTAGGATGAAGCTCACCCCAGATTCTTTTTGCCAGTTTCACAGAAGGGTGCCCTTTTTCAAAATATTCTCTTACAATTTTTACTGCTTTCCTTATTCCTTCATCTTGAGGAAGTTTCTCCACCAGATAAGTAGCTCTTATTAAATTTTTCTCTGACATACGCGGAAGCATTTTCAAAATATTTTTTATTATTTCTTTCTCTATCCTTTCTCTAAAATTCATTCTTCCTCCTTTCTTAAAAATTAATTAAATCCTTATACCTTCCACCTCTATTCTTTTAGCAACCTGAGAAATTTTCCTCAATATGTTAATCAAAAGCTGACGTTCTTTTTCTGTTAATCTCTCCAGAACACTTAAAATATGTTTTTGCTTTTTTCTATTTATCTCTTGAATAATCTTTACTCCTTTTTCAGTCAAATTAATCCATACTATACGGCGGTCTTTATAATCTTTAATCTTTTTAACAAATTGCTTTTTTGCCAGGCGATTAACCAGCTCTGTCATTGTGCTTAAAGCAACACCCAAATTTTTACTTAAATCAGATATCATACACCTACCTTTTTTGATTAATATATTCAAGGCAAGATACTGCTGAAAAGTAATCTTAATTCCAACTAATTTATGGAGATCGGGAACTTGAAAATGTTTAATTAAAACAGGAAGCAAGTTATCCAGATGAGAAATACAACCATACAATTCTTTTCTCTTTCTCATTTTTTAAAATACTTCGTATACCTAACTATTTTATCAATAATAACGCTTTCTACCGGAATGTCAAGGAAATTATTTTCTGGAGTTTCCCTATTTTTTATCACCTCCGAAATGGATAATTTACAACGGGATTTCTCACCTTAAAAGAGTATTGAAAACATTAGATTTCCAAAATTTTGGGGAAGTCTTTGCTCATTTTTCAACCCAAATTTTTCATTACCTGCCCGCCGATACTTACATATACTTTTAGCAGGCGGGGAAAAATTTGTCTAA
>QNCE01000125.1 GCA_003644405.1 Candidatus Omnitrophota bacterium
ATGTAAGCTTCCCTTCCAGTGTTCAGCAGTGGATTTAATAAAAGGAGAGTTAATATCTTTAGAGAGAGGTTTCCTTTATAAGGCAGTAATGGCTTCTTGTAGTCTTCCAGGATTTTTCCCTCCCTTGAGGATGAGAGAGAAGCTTTTAGTAGACGGAGGAGTTCTTGCTCCAGTACCTTCACTTTTGTTAAAAGAGAAAGTTGATTTTATTGTAGGGGTAAGTTTAGAGTCGGCTTGGGTTCCTTATCAAGAGACTAAAAACGCAGTAGAGGTCATGTTTATGGTAGATAGAATAAGATACAAACGGATTTTTGAGGAAACTATAAAAGAAGTCAATTTTCTTATTTCCTTTCCCCACGCCCCTTTTAAATGGACCGATTTTGATAAGGCAGAGGATTTTATAGAGATGGGAGAGAAAGAAACTCTTGCCAAAAAAGATGAATTTATTAAAATACTAAAGAGGCATCGAAGGAGGAAAATCTTTTTTTTCTTCTTGGGAAGGAGGTGAAAGAGAGATGGTGTCTCGCATAAAGCAGTTTGTAGCTGTGCAGGCAGTCAAGAGAATAATTGCCGGTCTTCCTTACTTTTCTAAGGAGAATCTTATAAGACTTACCTATTTAGCAGAAAAGGTAATGACTAAATATGACCCTCAAGTTTTAGCAGTCATAAGAGAGGTAAGAAGATATTTTAAAGAAGATCATCCCTCTTTAGAGTTAGCTAGAAAAATTGTAGAACAACTTACTCCTCGCTGTAGGGATAAGTTAGTAGAAAATCTTTTTATAAACGCTATGTTTAAAGGGGTAGATAAGTGCAAGGATTTTGCTTCCAAATATGGATTTGAACCTCCTTGGTTTATGGTGATTTCTCCTACTATGCGTTGTAACTTGAATTGCGTAGGTTGTTCTACTAGAAAGTATTCCAAAGATAGTGATTTACCTATAGATATCGTTGATCGTCTTATAACCGAAGCAAAGAATGAGATGGGTATGCATTTTATTGTCACCCAAGGGGGAGAGATGTTTGTATACGATGATATGTGGAAGCTTTATGAGAAGCACAGTGATATTTACTTTCAGGTTTATACTAATGGCACTCTTATCAATAAAAAGATAGCTGATCGCTTGGCTAAATTAGGTAACGTTGCTCCTATGATAAGTTTAGAAGGATTTCGTGAGCATACCGATGTTCGACGGGGAAAAGGGGTATTTGATAAAGTGATGGAGGCGATGGATAATTTAAGAGAAGCTGGTGTTCTGTTTGGTTTTTCCGTTACTCAAACTCGAGACAACACTGAAGCAGTTACTTCTTTCGAATTTATAGATATGCTTATTGAGAAGGGAGCTTGTGTGGGATGGTATTTTCAATTTTTACCCATTGGAAAAGATCCAGATACTAGACTTATGGCTACCCCTGAGCAGAGACAAAGGTTAAGAAAATTTTTAGAAGAGGTGAGAGCCACACGTTCTATATTTATTGGAGATTTTTGGAACGATGGTCCCTTTGTAGGAGGTTGCATTGCCGCTGGACGGCGGTATATCCATATTAACCATAAAGGAGATGTAGAGCCTTGCGCTTTTGTTCATTTTGCTGTTGATAATATAAAAGAAAAATCGCTTGTGGAGACGCTTAATTCTCCTTTTTTCAAATTCTTAAGAAGTAAACAGCCTTTTTCGAAGAATCTACTTACTCCTTGTATGATAATAGATAATCCTGATATTTTGAGAGAAGCAATAAAAAACCGCAATGCTTACCCTACCCATGAGGATGCAGATCAAATTCTAAAAGGAGAAATTGCCTGTTTTTTGGATTCCTATTCAAAGAGGATAAAAGAACTCACTGAGCAAGATTGGCAAAACTGGCTAAGAAGAAAATCACCGGTTCTTAATGAAGCTTGTCAGTAGGAAAATATATCGTCTCTTCTCCTTCTCTTTTGTAATTTTATATATATTTACTTCAAAGGGATTTATGTTGGGAGTGTTATTTTTATTTCTTTTTCTATCACTTATTGTAGAATACTTAAGGTTTAGATATAAATATCTTAACGAGAAAATCTTTCAAGTATTTTCTGCTTACCTTAAAGATACCGAAAAGAGAAAGATTTCTTCTACAACCGTATTTTTTTCTATAATGATATTAATCATTCTTCTATTTCCTAAAGGGATAGCTCTTATTTCTTTAGCCTTTCTGATTTTTCCTGATGCCATTTCTGCATTAGTAGGTTCATATCTGGGAAAAATAAGACTTACTAAATCAAAAACTTTAGAAGGTTCAATAGCTTTTTTTATTACTTGTTTATTGATAGGGGTTGTTTTTAAAAGAGCAGGGTTTAATTTTAGCTGGCTTGCAATTTTTTCTTCTTCTTTGTTTGCATCTATGGTAGAATTAATACCTTACATTGATGATAACTTAAGTGTGCCACTGGTGGCAGGGATTACTTTCAAATTATTAAGTTAAGTATGAGGGTTTTAACAAAGGTTTCTAATTTAAGTTTACCCTATCAACTAATAGTTATACTTTCTTTTTCCATTTTTATGGCTGTATCTTCCCAAGTGAAGATAAATTTATGGTTTACTCCGGTTCCTGTAACCTTCCAGACCTTAGTTTTATTCTTGAGTATAGTCTTTCTTAAGAAAAAGGCATTTATATCCCAAGCTATTTACGTATCTTTAGGATTAATAGGGGTTCCTGTTTTTAGTAAAGGTGCTGGTCTCTTTTACCTTTTAGGTCCAACCGGCGGTTATATCTTGGGTTTCTTTATTGTAGCATTATTATTTCCTTATCTTATAGAAAAAATAGAGAGAAGTAGCTACCTCATAATAAAACTATTTTTGATTTTTTTAGTTGCAAATATTTCAATTTATCTGTTTGGAACAATATGGCTTAAAATTTTTCTTAAAATTTCTTTAATGAGAGCTATTGGTTTAGGAATAATACCTTTTATTATTGGTGATTTGTTTAAAATTTTAATCGCAAGTACCATTTCCTGCAGAGTATTAAATTAAAATGAGAAGAACCTTTCTGTCGGGACTCACAGCTATTGTTCCGTTAGTTGTTACCATATACGTAATTGTAGGACTCTTTCGCTTTGCTGACGGGATACTGGGAAAATTTATAAATAAATATTTAGATACTTACTTGGGTTATAAAATTCCAGGTTTAGGAATAATTCTATCAGTACTCATAATATATCTTTTAGGTTTATTGATTCAACTTTCTAGAATGAGACTGATTAAAGGGATAGAGTCTTTATTTTTAAAAATCCCTTTAGTTAACAAAATTTACTCTCCTATAAAAAGAATTGTGGAATTCCTTTTTTTTCAATCTAAGAAAAGTTTCAAGAGAGTTGTTCTAGTAGAATATCCCCGTAAAGGAATTTACTCAATCGGCTTTATAACTAATGAGAGCGATAAGGAACTTGAAGCAAAAATTAATAAGGAATCTTACAACATATTTATTCCTTCCTCGCCCTCACCTTTAACAGGATTTACTATAGTTGTTCCCCGCCAAGATGTAATAATCTTGGACATAGGAATTGAAGAAGGTATACGTCTCATTGTATCCGGCGGTGTACTTAACCCACAGGATTTTGTAAAATGAAAAAACTATTTATCTTTGATTTAGATGGGACATTGGTGGATTCTTATCAGGCGATTCA
>QNCE01000126.1 GCA_003644405.1 Candidatus Omnitrophota bacterium
AAATCTGTAAATTGGGAAGAAAGTGAGGAAGGTAAATATACCGATGAAGCTGGTGGCGCTCTTCTTAAAAGAGAGCAGGAGGCAGTCCTTATTGTGATGAGAATAACTCTGTTTCTTAATATTAATCTATTCAGAGGAATATCTGTCCTCTCTCCACCAAAAATGATAAATTTGCCTCTGTTGCCTCCATCTGAGCCTCTTTTAATCCTTCCTTTCTGAGCTTCTAACTGCTCAATTATCTTCTCAAGAAGGCTATAATAACGATTATCAGATTCAATATTTATCGGCCTTCCGCCATCATTCCTTATAAATGCTTTATTCTCTAAGGTAGAAACAGGTATAGGATGGCTTTCAACTATTTGATTATATTCAGCAATAAGGGGACTATAAGTTGTGATTAACTCATCTAAAGATGGATGTTTTCTCTCTTTGGATAGATTTATAATCTTAATTAATACTTCCTCAGGAATTATCACTCTTTCTACTTTTCTTAAATGAGGATTAATTTTTGAAGTAATCTTTCTTCTTTCTAACAACAACTTTCCTAATTCTTCTAAAGAAATATCTTTTTGGCCAATTTTCTGATTAATCTCTATGAGTCTATTTACTGCCCTGCCGCCATCAAGCCTACTGCCGCCATCGTACCTGTCAATATCATCAAGGGAAACAACACCGTCTTTCATCTCAAGAACAATTCTGTTGATAGTGAAGTACTTTTCAATTATTTTATCCTTGGGCATTATAATTCTGCCTCTCTCTTTATCAAACCCCCCTTCAATCTCTCTCATCTTTTCAACTTTTTTCAATTCCCTCCCGCATTGCTGCAGGTTTAAACCAGCCTTAGGAATATAAGCTAACCCAATAAGTTTATCTACTCCTTTAGTCCTATGAGCTCTTTGGGGGCTTGCATCTGCAAATATTATTTCAGGAATACCTCCTCTATCTATTATATTAATAATATCTGAAGTTGAGGCTTCCGCGACTCTCTCTGGTTCAATGGTTCCTGAGTATTGCGGATGAAAATGATAATTAAATATAGGTTCGCCTAATTTATTTATATTTCTTATATTCTCTACCGAGGATACTCCCTCTTCTACATATAAGGCTTTTCGATAACTGTTGAAGCTTCCTATCCTGCCGGCCCCTGTCTTAACAACATGCCCTCTTGCCTCTAAAGGCATTGTTAACCAAGCAGAGATTTCTTGCTGAATGGTATCAAAGGCATCGATTTTATCTCTTCTTCCTTTTGCAAACTCTGTCATGAATCTTTTATCGTTATATAGATATTCAGCCATAAATTTGGAAATGCTCATAGGCACAAATAAGACATTTTTACCAATTTTCTTTTGGCTAACCACCTGTATGTCTTTAAGTGGTACAGTTTCTCCATTCTGGAATGCCTGTTTGAGGGAAACGCCATCACTTCTCTTAAGTCCGTATTTTTCACCAAACATAAAGCCCCAGGTAATAGTGTCTAAAAATCCTTTTAAGCCTCCATAATACCGGTTTATACGCAACTCTGCATTTTGTCTATTTGGCATTATTTCAAAAATTACCCTTTCATTTCCTTCCTTCCAATCCAAAATAACTTTTTCATCTTTATTACCTGTTAAAGCGCTACCTAACCGGATATTCTTGAATATGTCTTCTTTTACTATCTCTAATGCATACCTTATGTTCTCAAAACTTGCCTCCTCAGAACCCCCATCAGTAAGACTCCTGCCGCCGTCACGCCATAAATCTCCAAATTTTCCTTGCTGAGTATTTCCTCCATCAAATTTTCCTGCTACCCAAATATTAGATAATTTTTTCCCAATAGCCTCGCCTCCATCGATAGATTTCCCGCTATCTTTTGAATCTTGCAATAATAAAATGTCCTCGACAGGTAAATCAAAAGATGGTAGAAAGGAATAAGATGATGGATACTTTAAGTTTAGTCCTTCTAATTCTAATCGTAGCAAGTGTGCTCTTCCTTTCTCTATATAGCTGGAAACAATACCGCTTAAAACATCAGAAAAAGATCCATTAAGGCCGATTTCTGCTAAAATCACTTCACCATCAACCCTACTCTTGAGGTCAAAATTGGCCACTCCTACTTCCCTATGTGCAAGTTTGCTATTACCTCCATCAAGCCTAGCGGTGTCAGGTGCCTGAATAGTAGAATCAATTGATTCCCTCCCAACCCTTCCTTTCTGAGCTTTTAACTCCTTAGTTGTCCTCTCCAGAAGGTTAAGTTGCTTCTCAATTTTTTTAGGAAGAGTTTCAAGAGTCTCACATTCCATTTCACCTAAAATATACCTGTTAAATTCCTCAGCCATTTTCTCAAAATTCCAAGGAATTTGTTTTTGAGTTAGGCCTTTTAAATAACGAGTTAAAAGATAATTTATTCCTAACCAAGCCTCATTTGCCCTTTTAGCTGCTTTTGCAAAATTTTTGGAGTTATATTCTCCCTTAACTCTATCCTTAATTCTTCCAATATATGAAATGGTCGTATCAAAAGATGGCACAAATTCTATCTCTTTCAAAATTTCTTCAATACTCTCTCCTTCTATTACTACTCCTGTATGAACGAAACCTGATATTCTTAAAATAATCTCTTCATCATTTTCTTTCACTTTATTTCTTAAATAATTTAAACTATAAATTTTTAAATCCATTTCTACAGTTCTTCTTTTACCTTTAAAAATTCCCTCATTGTATTCGGATAAATCTAACTTTCTAAAGGACCTTACTCCTTCAGTTAAATTATTATCCACTATCACCACCACATCTACATCTCCTGGCAGAGTATCTTTTCTCCCCCACATAAAACTTCCTTTAACGATAATAATTTTCACATTCTTCCGTTTTAAATTTAAATTATCTCTTAAAAATGTAAATAAGAACTTTTTCAACCCTTCTAAAGATTCAACTCTTCCATTGATTTCAGATAAAGACTCCTCTGATAAAAGAGGAAGATAAAAACTATAAGGGTTATCTATCAGCTTTCCACCATCATATTCTTTAACTCTTCTCTCTGCATAAAACTCATCTTTTTTGACCTTTCTAATTATTAAGGAAGGATTATTGAGTTTTCCCTTAACCCCACCATCAAACTTAGTCTTATCACTGGCTCTGTAAACACGCACAATACCTTCTTCAACAGCTGCCTTAACTTGAGCAATTAGAATTTCTTCCTTAAAGCATCTCCCACCTTTGTAAGTGGTAAATTTTACTACTCCCTTTAATATCAATATATCATCCACATACCTTTCTGTACCCGACCTACTTACTAATCTATCTCCTTCTTTTAAAAATAACTCTCCAGATTTGACTTCTTCTGTTATTTCCTCCCAACGAATTTCCTCTGGTATTGCTTCGTTTCTTCGACTTTCTGTTTCAGACTCAAAGATTTTCACTTCATATATAGAAGTCCTTGTGTAAACCCATAAAGTATCTTCATCCTTTATTTCTATCTTTCGGATTGTAGTAGTTATAAGAGGTGTATCTAATACTATTTTACTTCCCTCAGTTAAATCAGAAAGTAAATTGCCTCTAAATTTTTCTCCTACTCCTATAGGAGAAGATTCTCCCTCTTTAACTGCTATCTTCACAACTTCTACCTGTGCACCTTTTACAAATTTATTAATTATAC
>QNCE01000127.1 GCA_003644405.1 Candidatus Omnitrophota bacterium
AGAGAATTAAAAACAGATGGAGGGAGGAATAATAAGGAATACAAAATAAAAGGTAGTGAGAAGGTAGGTGGTGTTACGGTTAATCTCAGGATGCGAAGAGATACAAAGATAGAAAGATATGCCCTGCAGCATCTAAGGAGAGGATTTTTGGTAGTTAAGGAAGTCCTTATGAATAAAGGATTATTTAATGACTGGGTTGGTGAGGAGGTTCGCAAAATTAAGGAAATAAATATTGATTACTTTAAACATGGAGATAGAAGGATAGTATTTAAAGTGACTACAGATAATCGGAATTTAGAGCCCTTTGTGGTAAAGTGGGTTTACCGTCCTGGCGAAGCACGCCCAATAAATGAGCAATTACAGGATATGATGAGAGTATATCAAAATACAAAAGCGCTCTATGGAGATAGTCAAATAGTTGTGCCTTTACCTGGCAATTGGACAGATGATACATATACAGAGGGATATTTAGAAGGATTAGAGAGAGATGAATTGATAAAAAAGTTTGCAAAGCAGAGAAAATCAATAGCTGGAATTGCCCGTATTGAAGCCAAGGGTCTGGTGAGAGACTGGAGGGCAACTCAAGACAGTTCAGGCAAGGGGATGATATTTTTAGATCATCATGGCAGAGATGTATTATTTGTTAAGAATGATAATGACCAATATTTGGCTAAGTTCTTTGATTTTGAATTTGTGGAGAAAGGAGTTTCTCCTGCCCAGATGATATTTTATTATATGAAGAAATCAAGAACATTGTTTGACCTGCGTAAAGAAGCATTCTATCAGGGAATCCTTGAAGGATTAGGAGAAAAGGAAGGGGTTGAATTTCTTGAGCGGGCTTTAAGTGAGAAGCCTGATTTACCTGAGCTAAAAGAGTTTTTAAAGAAACTTCAAACTGGTTCCGGCACCCTGAAACCTCTTGGTATTCGCACCGAGAGAAATAGAAGAATTTTCCAAAAGGCAAAGGTCAATGAAGGTTTATGGTTAAAGCAGGCATCTGAGATTCCACTTAAAACCAGAACAATAAAAGGAGAAAAGATTATCGCTAAATTCATTACCGATGATAAAAATCTACCTCAAGGATTATGGGGGTATCATTATAGAGACAGAGATGATAATTTAATTATCATTACCCGTTCAGAATATCAGGATGAAGCTGCTTATCATGAAGCAAGGGAGGCGGTCTGGATAAACGAGCTTCAGAGAAGAGCAGGTCCAAATTTAAGCAAAGAAGAAATTTCCCACCAAGCCCACATTCTTGCTTCAGCAGAACAATCTCTTCAATTTGCCATTAGAGATGAAGCCGGCAATATCATCCAACCTACCCCTCTCCACCAAGAAATGTTTAAACGAAAAACCCCTACTGAACTCCAAGATATTATAAATGAAGATAGAACAGAGCAACATAATTTAATAAGAAACTATCTTGGAGAAGAGGCAGTTGAGGAGCAGAAGGAGTATGAGGGGGTGGCGAGAGGTAGACCTCTCCAGAATATTCTTTTTGAACTTGCTAAAAAAATGCCGGAACATAAAGTAAATACTGAGAAAAATCTCTACGCCCTGAGGCAATGGAATAAGGCCTTAAGGGAGAAAGAGATCCCTTCGTTTGAGGCAACAATCAGGGAGCCCCAGATTTTTGATTGGACAAAGAAGGAGGAGACGATAGTAGTTTATGATGACCAGTATCTTATTATCCTCAATGAAACACCATTCTGGGCTATGTTCGGCAGAAAAGGTCAAGGAAGTATGTATGGTTTGATTATGGCTCGTCCCACTAAGGATGGTAGATATGCTTATGTTATCAGACCATTAGAGGAAGGAGAATACTGGTTTACCTTTAAATGGATAAATTATGATGAGGAGGCAGCAGGTAAACCACTTAATGTAGAAGAGTATAATGAGGCAAGGAGTAAAGGATGGATAAGGGGTGAAGATAAATGGGAAGGCAGGGATTATTATTTGGAGGTTATCCGCTCTCCAAGACCAAAACCGAAGATAAGAAAGTTTAAGAAACTCCCTAAGGCTTCTGAATGGATGAGAAATACGAGGATTTTACATATTGACTTTCAGGGGTTTGGCTTTCCCAAGTATGCCGCTAACTTACCGGGAAGAATTGGAGGCAGATTAATTACCTTTAAGGAAATTAGAAAACAGATTGGGGAATGGATAGGGAAAGGATTTAATACATTTTATTTAATGTGTATCCTAAATGGCGCACCTTTCTCACCAAGGGATTTATTGAAACTTAATCCAGAATTAGGCGCTGAAGAAGAGTTTAAAGCCTTAGTAGATGAGATACACAAATATAAGGGAAAAGTGATTATAGATTTTATTTATCATATTGACCCTCATACTTCTTCAGAAGTAATTGATAGATTATTAAAGGAGGGCATCTTGGAGTATTTTATTCCTCCTCAGGATAAATCTGAAGAGGAGTTAGAAAAGCGGTATCCTAAGTTTGCTCTTTATACAAGGGAAGACGGAGAGAAATTTATGATAAAGAATGCGGCGCCACCCCATGATTACTGTTTCTGGCCGATGTTCCAGTTCAATTTGCGCAGCCAGCAAACCTGGGATTATTTAATTAAAGTAGCAAAGCATTATGCCAGGAAGTGGAATGTTGACGGGGCTCGTCTTGATGCTGCCGACAGAATATATGAACTTGCCCCCGGCTTAATTAACAGACTTATATTGGAAAGTGGAATGATTTTTGAATGTGAAGTGGCAATGGGAAAAGAGAGGGAGATACACCAACAGGAAGGTTCTACTTTTATACAGGATCTTTCCTTCTGGTTTAAAATGGACAAGCTAAACAAGGGGGGGATAAAATTTAATGATTTGTTTAATTACTTAGAATGGCAGAGGATAAATTATCCCAGGACACTTATCTGGAGGAAGTTCCTTTCCGACCAGGATAAAAACCCATCAGTAGAGGAGTTTGGAGAAAAATTTGTGCGTGTAATATATGCATTGATTTATTCCCTTCCCAACACAGCAGTTTCAATTTATACTCCTGATTGGGAAACATATAGTGAAGATTTGAAAAAGTCTATTCGGTATTTAATACAGTTAAAAGAAGAAAATCCTGCCTTAATAAAAGGAGAAAGGATTGAGATTTATTCGGATAAAGAAAATATTGGCGGTTTTGTTTGTGTGGATGAGGATAGTGGGAATAAAGTGCTCTTTGTTGCTAATATTCCCTCTGGTAGGGTAGAAGGAGAAGGAAAAAAAGACTGGGCAAACTTGAAATTGCCGGTTGAGGAATTAGGAATTAAAGATAGCGCTAAAATCAATTATCCTTTCAATGACTTAATGACTGGTGAAGAGTGTATTTATAGTGGTGCACAACTGACTAAAGAAGGTCTAATAGTTGAATTAGAGCCTTACAACTTCCATATCT
>QNCE01000128.1 GCA_003644405.1 Candidatus Omnitrophota bacterium
CTGATAAATATTCGAAGGTTACAAACTTCTTTCCAGTTATTATAAAAGTGCATGAAACTAGGAACGTGAATGAAATAGAAAAAGGGTAACTTTGCAATACTCTTTTCTTTCATAAGTTCATACCCAGCATTCCCCTCAGAAAAAATACAATCAAAAGAATTTTGATTATGAAGAGATAAAAAGCTCTGAATTTCTTTCCGGAGCCACATACAATTAGCAACTTTCGATTGTGACTCATTAATGGTAATAATATGAATACCTTGGTATAACTGAACACCTACGGTTTCTGAATATGAAGGAACAATTAACGTAACCGAATGTCCTAACTTTACCAGTATCTTACATAACATTTCGGTATGGGTATGGATACCCCCCCAACTCTCTCTATTGTTAATTTCTACTGGAGAAACAATACAAATATGCATTGATTCTAAAAAATTTACTTTTTTCCTCTTATTACTAACCCAATAAGCATACCAACTTCTTTTTAACTAAGTATCTTCTGTGCTCGAGAAGTATAGAATATAAACATTATCAACATCCGAGAAAAATAATATATTGCGAAAAGAAACAAAAATAGATCTACCACTTTAAATATTACACACAAAACTAATATTAAAAGTTGAAAAGTTAATGTGTGCGGATTAATAAATAATAAGTACCACCAATGTTTTCTATAGATAGAACTTTGAATTTTTCCTGTAATCTCCTCCATAAATGTATCTTCCTCTTTTTGCTTTCGAACTAACATCGTATAATAATTTTCTTGAAATATGTTACTATAAAGTCTCCCAACCACAGCAACTACCCCTCCTAAAAGAACAAAGATTTTACTTATATGTGCTGTTTCCAAAAAACGCATCATGTAGAAATCTTTTGAAAGATATAGCCCTAATCCTAACCAAAAGAAGTAACTTCCCTCTATAATCTCACCAATTGTTCCATCTAAAAACTTTCCATAATAAGAAACTTTTTTAGTTACTCGAGCAATGTTACCATCCACTGCATCTAAAATAGAAAAAATAACCATCAATATGACCCCCGGCCAAATCGTTAAGTATGAAATGAATAAAAAAGAAATCCATGCTAACAAACCGATTATAAATCCTACCCACACAATATGGGTAGGGTTTTCCGTAATACGAATTATCAAATAAGTAAGATAGAATGAGATGGGCCGGGAAAAATAATAAATAGTAGGAAATTGTTTCTCCCAATCTTTTTTTTGTGCATATGCGCTTTTTATCTCGTGGAGAGAATATTTCGGCATAATTCTCCTCCTTTTTAACTAATTAATCTTTCGGAAATATTCAAATAATCAACAATCATCCTCTCCTTGCTAAAATTCCTAATCGCCTTCTCACGAGCCTTTTCACCCATTTTTTTAGATAAAGTAGAGTTACTTAAAATCTCCATTGACTTCTTTACCAGTGAATTTATATCTTTTGGCTCGACAAAAAAACCACTGATACCATCATCAATCGTAGACTGAGTCCCTCCAATGCATGAAACGACCGAAGGCAATCCTGAGGCCATCGCTTCAGCAGTGACTATACCAAATCCCTCTCCTCTAATAGTAGGATTAAGAAAAAGATCGGCAGCATTATAATAAAAACACATCTCCTCATTAGAAACAGCTCCACAAAAGATTACATCATTCTCAATATTTAACTTTCTCGCTAATTCTTTTAAAAATGCTAAATGAGGTCCGTCCCCAACAACTATCATTTTGATTCCTGAAAACTCTCTTCTCATCTGAGCGAATCCTTTTAATCCTATATGCATCCCTTTTTGTTTATGAACCACTCCTGCCATTAGGAGTACCTTGTCTCCTTCCGTTAAAGAAAATTTTTTTCGAATATACTCCCTTCTATGTTTATCAGGTCTAAATCTTGTAGTATCAATCCCATTGTATACTACAAAAATTTTCCTTTTATCAACAGAAAACTCCCTTCTCAAGGCTTCTACGGTCTGGTCGCTTACTCCCACAATTACATCCGAGTATCTCAAAATACGCCAAAACCAGGGAATATAGAAAAAAAATACTTCCGGTAAACGCTTCCCTAGAAAGATAAAAAGTTCTTTAAATGAAGAAATGTGGTCCCATTCACTTCTTATAATACCCATAATTCCCAATCCCTGAATTATAGAAACGATTGGTATTTTAAGGATAGGCCTAACTTTCCAAGCATAATAGTACCCTGCTAGATTTTCTGCCCAAATTATATCAAATTGATTTTTTTTATGTAACTGGGTAAGTTTATTTGCACTTTCCCTCCACCATAATTTGTTTAAATGAGCAAACTTTGTATTGGTTAGATAGTAAATCCTACACCCTTGCCTTTCTTCATATTCTAATCCATAAGGATGGCGAGTAGTGATAACCGTCACAGAATGCCCCCTTTCTATTGCTGATTCACTCAATACCTGACAGTGTACCTGAGTCCCCCCCATCTGATGCGTAAGAGTCGCTCTTGTTAAAATACAAATATTCATTTTTCTATTTCCTTCAAAAGAAAAATTACGCTGTCTGCAAAAAGATTAGGCATAAATTTATGGAGGAACAAAAAACCTGTAAAAGTACAGATATCCACAATCCGAAAACCTAAATAATTCACCCATTTTTTAAAGTCTTTCACTGTCCAAAATCTTAGATGTTCTCCGGGATGATATACCCACTGGATAGGGAAACGTCCAAAAAGTAATCGAAGACGATGCATATAATGCCCAATGTTGGGAATTGAAACAATTAACATTTTCCTAAATTTACCTTTTACTTTCTCCATTATCTCTTCAGGGTTAGGAACATGCTCAAGTACTTCCGAGAGAATAATATAGTCGTACTCATTGGTAATCCGAAAATCGGGTGATGAAATATCTGCTACAAAAGCCTTGAGTCCTTTAGATCTAGCTATCTTAACTGCTTCCTGAGATATATCAATCCCTTCTCCTTTCACATTTTTCTGTTCTTTTAGAAACTTAAGAGTTGCTCCATTACCGCACCCAATATCTAAAACAGAAGAACCCTCTTCTATTACCTCTGCGAACACAGGATATCTTAGAGAAAACTCAAAGGAAGCCTTAGCCTTCCAATAGTTCTCATAATCCATCTTTTTCAATTTAGGAGGAAAATCTCCAAATATATAATTGTACAAATCCAATATCCTCTTTGCGTAATATCCAAATCCTTTAAAATATTTCCTATTCATCTTCATATACCGGTAGAAAACTTTTTCTCTTTCAATACACTTCTCTCACAAGAAGCCTCAATAAAAAGTATGCTACTAAACAATTTTGGATAATTACGTGCAAGAATTGACAATCGTCTCCCATAGCCCCAACATTTTTCTACCTTTAAACCTGCCCGAAA
>QNCE01000129.1 GCA_003644405.1 Candidatus Omnitrophota bacterium
CGGTAACAAATTTGCAACTTGTTTAAGTTTTTCTAAAGGGGTTTGATAATTTAAAGAACCATGCCTTCTTTGATAATTATATCTATACATAAACCCATTGAGTTCAGCTATAAGGTCATTTTTGGTCAAAGTAGTTCTTTGGCATAGTATACACTTTTTTAAACATTCCTATTATAAAAACTGTTACCGAAATTGTGAAGAACTACACGGACCTCCGATAAGAGGAAAGAGAAAGATATTTTTACTCTCTTTTGTCATCCTGAAGGAAAGTTCCTACCTAACCTTAATAAAAAGAGAAATCAGGTTTTTTGGAAAAACTTACCCACTACAAGCAAACTTTTATTTGTTTTTGTCTCTGTTTCAAACTCCCGGTTTAACCTTCGGGATCGTATCGAGGCTGCACCATTCCTTCTCATTCAACCACGCTACCTGAACCGTCAGATTCTATGAGGAATTCAACTAAAGTATTTGTCCAATAGAATCCTCCTGGTCCAATCTTTGTAGGTAATCCTATCTCCACGTGGGTACCCGGTGGCATATTCGGAGTTCCATCCGTTATGGGATCAATAAAAACCCAATTATCCCAATTTTTGACTTGAGTAGGATCATTAATATCGTCTCCAATAAATACTGCATTCACCATATGACCGTAAGATCCATCACCATATTCGAAATATACACAATATATGGGAATATTATATGGCTCCTGAGGGACGTTAAAACCATAGTTTTCAAAGACCTCCTGACTATATTTAAACTCACTTCCAAACCCTCTGCCGTTCATATAAAGCTGAGCAGTGAAGTCCCAACACATAAAACTCCACCATTTATCCGCCTCTCTATTCCAAATATAAGGTTTTACATCTGTTGTATCAGCCTCTAATATTTTTGTGATGTAGTAACGTCTTTCATTCTTATCAGTTAACTGGGCAAACCATGAAGAAGTCTGCCCAGTACGTAGAATAGCAGCGAATTCTATATCTGATACATTTAGATCAAACACTAATCCTTTTTGTGAGTCTATGTTAAATACATAATCTTTAAGCCACGCCTCGTCTGTGATTTGCGAGAGAGCGGCAGCACGAGTATATTCATTGTTTGAATTGAGAACAATCTGTTTCCATTCATCCTCTGTCCTCGTTATTGTTAAATTCACATCGGGATCGAGGGAGAATATACCTTGCTTAATACATTCATTTAACACCTCCTTCGCGTCAGGAAGATTTCCACTCTGGATAACATCGATGAGAGAAAGGAAAAATTGTCTCTTTAAAGAGGGGAGCCAATCAATAACTTCATTTCTCTCTCTTTCACCATCAAACATCTTATCCATCTTTGAAAGAAATTCTCCAGCTCTCCCACACTCTATAAAAACTATTATTGCTTTATCCCAGGGGCGCTGTCCACCGTCTGACCTTGACCAATTGTGGAAGAAATCTACCGCTTTATCAGTAGAAATAATGTAATTTCCTTCATCGTCTTTAGCTGAGAACAAAAGGCTAATCTGGTCAAGGGTCATACCTCTTCTAAGAAGAAGGATATTTATCATAAAAAATCGCTCTTCCCAATCAGAGATACCAAAATCATCATTGAATACTTTAGCAGCCAAAGCTGCGTTAATTTCACATAAGGCCCCAAATGTCTCTGCAAATAGTCTCTGCTGAGAGGTAGGGTAAAGTCGGCGGTCATTTACACTATAATCCCTTAAAAATAACAGAAAATCAGTGGCGCCACTTTTGTCCATCTGAGAGGTTATCTGGGCAAGATCTTGGGGAGTAAAGGATGTAATTTCGATTGCCTGAATCAAGTTCTTTACGGATTTTCCATCTGCTGCCATTGCAGCGAGGATATCCACAACCTGCTGGTGATTCGCCTGATTCATTGTGGTCAAGATAGAAGCAGCTTTTTGTTGATTACCCATCTTCCCCAGTATCCTAGCAGCATTTTTTATGGCTGTCTTTTCTATAATCAAGGCAGCCTCATTAACATTCATACTTTCTATTACCTGGGCTGCTAAATCTATATCAGCCTCAGCTAATTCTTGAAATCTTTGTGTTGCTTCATCTAATTCCCCTTGATTTATTAATTCCTCTAAATAAAAAGCTATTTCGTCCGAAGTCTTACCATCCCACCAGTTAACTTTTATCGTTGTAGTCGTCCCATCCTTAAACTCAATAGTTACACCTCCATCTTTGTTAAAAGTTGCCGTTTCAATCTCTCCTGTAATCGGGAGAATCGTTCCATCTGGTTTTATCGCCTCTACTGTTCTATCCCAGTTGAATTTAAGTTGAATGGAATTCTCTGCATCACTATCTATCGTTACACTACCGTTTCCATTCACGGTTAGGTTTAAATCTACTCCTTCTTCCCCCCGCTGAAGATTGATAGTATTGGTCCACCCCCAAGATTTATAGAGAATAGCCGAAGCAACTTTTCCTTCAGAATCGACCTCGACTCTAACATTTCTCCCTTCTGATAGATGGTAGTATATCGTCCCTTCTCCAGTGGGATGAATGTAAAACTGTGAATTGGTAACCTCCTGATTAAAATTAAGCGTGGTAACGTCTCCTGAAGGAGTAGCGATTTGAATGTTTCCATCATCTGTCTTTTCAGTAGTATAACTGCCCGCCTCCGTCGTTACTTCAACAGCGTTAACTCTACCTTGTTCATCTCCACTGATAGTAACTGTAACTCCTTTATAATAATCAACATACATTTCTCCTATCTTAACAGAACCTGATCCTACCTCCGCTACCCCAACAATAAATACTCCGTCTTTATCGTATACCAGTATACCAAATTTATCAAGAACCTCAATTTTTCCTATATCAACACTCTTATCAATATTAATCGTTGTCCCTTGACATTCTATAGTTATTCCTTCTGAACTCGCCGTTAAAACAGCACCATTTTCAAACGTAATGGTCCCACTCCCATCTTCATTAACGACAATTTCCCCTATCTCAATGCTCGGATCAAGAGTAATTTTTTTCCCTCCATATTCAATTATTATGCCATTCTCAGTGGCACCTTGAGTAATCACTACTCTTTCTCCATCATTACTCTCAATAACAACCTCATTTTCAGTCTCACTAAGAAGTTGGATATCCTGATTTTCTTCAACAGAAATACCACCTATAGTTACTGGAAGTTCACTCTTTTCTGATTGAATAGATTTATCTTTCTCTCTCTTCAGCGCATCTTGGGGAGTATAGAAACCGGTCTCTCCTGAACCTACTGGGATTATTTGGCGGTAATTTTCTAAATGATTCCAGGCA
>QNCE01000130.1 GCA_003644405.1 Candidatus Omnitrophota bacterium
AAGTGATACAAAACATATCTCTCTAGCAGAATGGGCGCATTTGGTAGTAGTAGCTCCACTGTCTGCTAATACTCTTTCTAAGATTGTTTGCGGTATTTGCGATAATCTTCTCACTACGGTAATTTGCGCCTTGCCTTCTAGAGTGAAAGTAATTTTAGCTCCTGCAATGAATGAAAATATGTGGAAAAATCCAACTATCCAAAAGAATATAGAGCAACTACGAAAGATAAATAGATTTATAATTTTAAATCCCACTAGAGGAAAACTTGCTTCTGGAAAATATGGAGTAGGAAGAATGGTTGAACCTGAATTCATTCTTAAAGAGATAGTTAAGTTAGCTAAAAAATGACTGTTTATTTTCTATTAGGAATAGTTTTAATCCTTTTAATTCTTCTTTTGTTATTTGCAAAGATGTTCAAAGGTTCCCAGGATATACTTCTTCATCAAAAGATAGACTCTCTAAGAGAAGAATTGACTAGAAGAACTTTAGAAACTCAGAATACTCTTTTTGATACTCAAAAAAATTTAACGGATTATCTAACTCAACTTTATAAAGAAATAGGGAATATCAATCAAGAAAGCTTACAAATTCTTAATTTAACTAAATCGTTTCATGAGATTTTAAGGCCTACTAAAAAGAGAGGTCTTGTGGGAGAGAGTATTTTAGAGAATATATTAAAAGATACTCTCCCCCAGGGGATGGTTATCTCTCAACATACCTTTTCTAATGGTAGACGTGTTGACTTCTTGATAAAACTGTCTGAAGGAAATCTTCCTATCGATGCAAAATTTTCTTTAGATACATTCAAAAATTATTTAGAGGCTCCCGAACATCAAAAAGAGCATATGAGAAGAGCTGTCTTAGATGGCATTAAAAAAAGAATAGATGAAAGCAGTCAATATATTCTTCCTGAGGAAGGAACGTTAGATTTCGCTTTTATGTACATACCTTCGGAAGCAGTTTATTATTTTCTCATTACAGAAACCGATCTCATAGAGTATGCTAAGAAAAAAAGAGTGTTTATCGTTGGACCTAACAATTTCTATGTATACTTACAGACGCTTTTATTTGGTATGAAAGCCTTAAAGATAGAAGAAAAAGCTAAGATTATTTATAATAGCCTAAAGGGATTGGAACTAGATGTAGAGAACCTTCTTAAAGAGTATGCTGTTTTAGGAGGTCATTTAAGATCTGCTTCTAATAAATATGAAGAAGTAAGAAAAAAGATAGAAAGTACTCACCTTAAACTTTCCTCTATGGATAAATTATAAAGTGATAGTAAAAGTTAAAGTAACTCCCAAGTCTAAGAAAGAAGCTATTTTAAAAAAGGGTGAATTTTTAAAAGTCTATGTGAACGCACCTCCTCAACAAGGTAAAGCAAATAAGCGATTGATAGAAATTTTAGCAGAGTATTATAAAGTGAAGAAAGATAAGATAAAAATCAGAAAAGGCGAACATTGCAGAGAAAAAATTGTAGAAATAAGTGAAGATAACTAGAGAAGGTGCTTTTTACTTTATAGAGAAAGCCTTTCCAAAAAATATCATCTGTGGTTTTACCACTAAACACATAGATTACAAAACGGAGGCAGAGTTATTTTCTCTACTTAAGGATAAATTAAAGATAGCTTCTCTTAATCAGCAACATTCTACTTATATTCACTATGTAGACGATGAAGGCCTATACAAAGGTGATGGGTTATTTACTAAAAAAAGAAAACTCCTGTTGATTGTAAAAACTGCCGATTGCCTTCCTCTTTACTTTTATGATTTTAAGAAAGATATAGTAGGTATAATCCATTTAGGATGGAGAGGAGCTAAAGAAGGTATTTTAGATGGTTTAGATAATTATTTGAGTGAGTTTGGTATTATAGCTGGAGTGGGTTTAAGAGTTTGTTGTTATCGGGTAGGGAAAGAGTTTTTAAATGTCAATAAATTTAAGAATTTTTTGGTAGAAAGAAACGATGAACTCTTTTTTGATTCTATAAGGTTCGTTAAAGAGAATTTAAAAATAGATGGGTCTTCTAAGAGGTGTTTTTACGATGTGGGAATATGTAGTTTTTGTAACGATAATTTCTATTCCTGGCGAAGAGAAAAAACAGAAAAAAGAACCTTTTCTTTTATCTATAAGCTATGAGGCATATAAAAGAATTAGTTCCTTTACTTAAAAAAGGAAATATTGTTGCTTTCTGCGGGGCGGGACTCTCTAGTGAAAGCAGCATTCCTACTTTTAGAGGAAAGGGAGGTTTGTGGGAAAAATATAACCCAGAAGTTTTTGCTACTTTAGGAGGACTACTATCTCTTTTTATTTTTTCTCCCAAGAAAGTGAGAGATTTTATTGTGGAATTTTACGATATTCTTCTTTCTGGAAAACCCAATTATGCTCATTATGGTTTGGCTGAGTTAGAAAGAAAAAATCTACTTTTAGGAGTTATAACGCAAAATATAGATGATTTCCATTCCCAAGCAGGTTCAACTGAAGTAGCAGAACTTCATGGGAATGCTTATAAATTTTGGTGCCTAAAATGCAAAATAGTTGTTAAAAAGAATAGAGAAGAATTTGAAAAATTTATAGAAAATTTAAAAAGCAAACAGAGTCGCAAAGAAATAATTAGAGAAATCTTAAATTTTATGGGAAAATGTCCCAGCTGTAGAAAGAGAATGCGTCCCTATATTATATTTTTTGGCCAAAGTCTTCCTCAAGATGAGCTAAAAAAAGGATATAGCTACCTTGATAAGGCACAGACTCTTTTATGCATAGGAACAAGTGGAGTAGTTTATCCTGCAGCTTATCTTCCTTATTATAGTAGAAGGAGGGGGGCAAAAATAATAAATATAAATCCTGAATCTACTCCTTTAGATGATATAGCTGATTGGGTAATAAGAGAAACTGCGGTTAATTTCTTTAAAATCATACTTCCTATCCTAAATGAGACATTTTTCCGCCATAGGCGGATCCGCCTTAGGCGGAAAGTCTGACTTGAAATGTCTCATTTGGAAGAAGAATTTTACAAGGTGACATTTCTATTTTGCAAACCTGTCTATCGTCAGGCAGAAAAGATGAGATTTTATGTTGCAATAACATAAATAATTTTTCCGGAGCCCCCAAAATTTAATGATTATTCTATCTAACAATTTATAAATCAATAAGATAAGAAGATTAAAATTTGAAGTCTCTAAGGAAATATTTTTATCATAAAAAAATGAGTGTTCCTGGATTTCCTTATTTTTCGGCATTGCTAATGGCTGCTGAAATAG
>QNCE01000131.1 GCA_003644405.1 Candidatus Omnitrophota bacterium
GACTACTTTTTAGCTCCTAAAGAAATGGAGGTAATAGGAGCAAAACCTTATCATAGAGTAAATTTAGAACTTTACGCTCTTATCAAGGAGGGAAGGTGGTAAAGGTAGTAATGTTTTTTTTAATTCTTATTCTTACTATAGGAGCTTATGCCCAGGAGTTTAAATACCCTTATAATCCGCTTACGGAAAGAGATCCCTTGCGTCCTCTTATAGATGAGGAAGGTAACATCTTAATAAAAGAGAAAAAAGAAGGTAGCTCTTTTGTCCTCCAGGGAATAATTTATTCTCCGCAAGGCAGTGTAGCAATAATAAATAACGAACTTCTCCATGAAGGAGATACCTTAATGGGGCAGTTTAAAGTAAAAAAAATAGAAAGTAATGGAGTAGTTTTAGAAAAAGAGGGGAAAGAATATTTTTTAAAATGGGAGGGATAAGATGAAAAAAGTTGCACTTTTACTTATTATGATAGTATTCTTTGGACAAAATATTTTTCTTTTCGCTCAGGAAGGGAGGATTCCTTCCTTAAAATTTAGAGACGCTGATATTCGGGTAGTTCTTCAGGCGATTATCCAGAAAGCAGTAAAGGATGGGAGTAAAGTAAACATTATTATTCCCCCTCAAGTAAAAGGTCCGGTTACGGTTGACCTAGAGAATGTAGATTGGCAAACTGCTTTAGATGCAGTATTAAAAACCTATGATTATGGATACGAGTGGGTAGGTAAGAACATAATTCTAGTAGATACTTTGGATAATTTAGCTGAAAGGAGGAAGAAAGTTCAGGAAGCCCAGATTGCCGAACCCTTAGCTACCAGAGCTTTCACCCTTAATTTTGCTAAGGTTGAGGAGATAAAGGGCACCTTGGAGAAACTATTAACTCCTAAAGGTAAGTTAACTTATGATAAAAGAACAAATACTTTGGTGATAACTGATACTCAATCTAAGCTTTACGCTTTAGAAGAAACTATTAAGGCTTTAGATGAAATAACTCCTCAGGTTTTAATTGAGGCAAAGATTTTAGAAACCGATTTAGATGTTACTAACAAGTTAGGGATAAACTGGAATATTCAAGGTACTATCTCAGGAAGTAAACGGGCTCACACCTGGCCTTTTACTAAGCATTCAGAGAATAAATATTTAAGGGGAGATGATATCCCTGGCGTTTCCAGTGTGCACACAACCCTTTCTGATGTATTTGCTTTCGGTACTTTAGATGCCTCTTCATTATCAGCAGTATTAGAGATTATTTTTAGTGATACCAATACTAAAATACTATCTACACCCAAAATTACTACCATGGATAACCATACCGCTACTATTGATGTTATAACCGAAGACCCTGTACCTAATTATACTTATAACTCTGAAAGAGGTCAATGGGAGATATCTGGTTATGAATGGGTAAAGTATGGGGTATCTTTAGAGGTGACCCCTCAGATAAATAAAGAAGGATTCGTTACTTTAGCGATAAAACCCAGAGTGAGTGAGAATCTTGGTGATAAAGAGTTTACTTCTTCTTCTGGAGCTGTGGCTCAGATACCTAGGCTTTACACTCAGACCACTTCCACGAGAGTAATGATAAAAGATGGAGAGACTTTAGTAATTGGAGGATTGGTCAGAGATAAAGTAGTAGATACTGTTAACAAAATTCCCCTCTTAGGGGACATTCCTATTCTTGGGTATTTTTTTAAATACAAAAATAAAACCACAGAGAAAAAGAATCTTTTGATTTTTATTACTCCCAAGATAGTTACTCCTCAGAAAGAGACAGTCAGTGCTAAATAAGATATTATGTATCTTGATTTCTATGGCTTAAAGCAGGTCCCTTTCAGTATTACTTCTGACCCTCAATTTTTCTTTGAGAGTTCTTCTCATCGAGAAGCTTTAGCTACTCTCCTTTATGGAATAAGAGAGAAGAAAGGGATAATTTTGATTACAGGAGAAGTAGGAACAGGCAAAACCACTCTTTGTAAGGCTCTTCTTGATAAGTTAGATCACAATATAAAAACCTCTTTAATTTTAAATCCTTTCTTCAGCTCTGTGCAACTCATTCAGGCTATAATTGAGGATTTCGGTATACGTCCGGATAAGAAAAATAAGTTAGCTCTTATAAATAATTTAAATAATTTTCTCATAGATGTTACTCTTAAAGGCGGAGGAGCGGTTGTTATAGTTGATGAAGCTCAAAATTTAACTCCTAATCAGCTTGAACAAATAAGACTACTTTCTAATTTAGAGACATCTAAAGAAAAACTTTTACAGATAGTTTTGGTAGGTCAACCAGAGATTATAGAGAAACTTAACCAGCCTCGGCTAAGACAGATACGCCAGAGGATTTCTGTAAAGTATAATCTTTCTCCTTTAAGAGAGGAAGAGGTAGCTGAGTACGTAAATTTTAGACTCAAAAAAGCAGGGCAGGCAGATGTTAAAATTTTACCTCAAAGTTATAAGATTATCTATCAATTCTCAAAGGGAATCCCCCGGCTTATCAATATCCTCTGTGATAGAGCCTTGCTTTGTGGATTTGCTAAAGAAAAAAAAGTCTTAGATGAAGAGGTATTCAGAATTTGTGTAGAGGAGCTTATATGAGCACAATCTATGATGCTTTAAAAAAAATAGAAAAGAAGCCCTTCCAGAGTTCTCCTGTAAAGTTCAAAAAAAAATTAGTTATTTTTCTCTCTGGTTTGGGTGTTGTATGTTTAGTTTCCTTAGTAGTTTATTTAAAGATTAATCGTTCTAAATTGACTAAGGATTCTGCAAAAAAAACGACAAATAGTAAAACAGTTATTTCTAGGGAAATTTCCCAAAAAAGAAAAAAGCAGAAGAAAACTTATATTCTGGAAGGTATTATCTATGATGAAAAGGCTCCTTTAGCAATGATTAACGGGAGGATGGTAAAAGAAAAGGATAAGATAGATAACTTAGAAGTAATAGAAATCTCTCCAAATTCTGTGAAATTACTTAACTTAGAAGATAAAACTGTTCTTACCCTTTCTTTTTAATTAATAACTCTTAAAATTTTACCTTCTCATTCCTTAAATATTTTTTGAATTAAGTGTTGACTTTTTCTTCCGAAATAGTAAAATTTTACTAATTAAATTTTACTATTTTATGGTTAAGATATATAACAATATATAAGAGAGGTAAATCTTTACGAAAATGATTGAGGAGGTGCCTAAGAGTTGAATATTCACCAAGCTCTGATAGAGCAGGCAAGAGATTATCCTCAAAAGCCTGCCATTATTTTCAAAGATGA
>QNCE01000132.1 GCA_003644405.1 Candidatus Omnitrophota bacterium
AAGTTAGAGTTTAAAAAGCTATGCCTGAGCTAAGAAAAGATCCTATTGTCGGTAGGTGGGTAGTAGTAAATGTAGAAAATCCTACTTTACCGGAAGAATTTCATCTTCCTCCTTTCCAATGGAGGGGTGATAAAGATTGTCCTTTTTGCTATAATAATGAAGCTATGACTCCTCCAGAAATTGAAGCAATTTCTGAACAAGAGCGAGCTCCCAATACTCCAGGCTGGAAAGTAAGAGTAGTACCTAACAAATTTCCTGCTTTAAGGATTGAGGGAGATTTAGATAAGCAGGGGATAGGATTATATGATTTTTCCAATGGAATAGGCGCTCATGAAGTTATCATAGAAAATCCTGAACATTACAAAGGGCTTGACCAACTTTCACTCGAAGATGTAGGGTATGTGCTAAAAGCTTATCGTTCGCGGAGTTTAGATTTAAGAAAAGATAGAAGGTTTAAATATATTCTTATTTTTAAAAATGTAGGAGTTCAAGCAGGTGCATCTTTAGAGCATGGTCATTCTCAACTCATAGCTTTACCTATGGTTCCTAAAAACGTCAAAGAAGAAGTAAAAGGAGCAAAAAAGTACTATGAGTTTAGAGAAAGGTGTATATTTTGCGATATAATTGCTTACGAGTTAGAGGCAGGGGAGCGGATAGTGTGCGAAAACGATGATTTTCTAGCTTTCTGTCCTCTTTCTTCTCGCTTTTCATTTGAGGTTTGGATTATTCCTAAGGAGCATTTGGATGATTATGGAACCATTGGTGATGTGAAGTTATCCAATTTAGCTCAGATTCTTAAGGAAGTGATAGGGAGGCTCCATAAAGTTTTAGGGGATCACCCTTACAACTATATAATTCATACTTCTCCGGTAAATACTGATTCTCATTTTTCCTATCACTGGCATTTTGAAATAATGCCTAAGTTAACTAGGGTTGCAGGTTTTGAATGGGGTAGTGGGTTTTATGTGGTATTTACACCTCCAGAGTTAGCAGCTAAGTATTTAAGGGAAGTAAAGTTAGAAGAGAGTAATTCTTAAAGGAGGGGGTAGTTATGGCAGTAAGAGTGGGAATTAACGGCTTTGGGAGAATTGGAAGATTGGTTTTTAGGGCTGCTTTAAAAGAGAAAAAGGAAATTGATTTTGTGGCAGTTAACGATTTGACTGATGCAGAAACCTTAGCTCATCTTTTAAAATACGATTCTAATTTTGGAGTGCTATCTTGTGAGGTAAAGGCAGAAGGAGAGAACCTGATAGTAGAAGGGAAAAAAATAAAAGTTCTGGCGGTAAAGGATCCTGCACAACTCCCTTGGGGAGATTTAGGAGTGGATATAGTTGTTGAGTCAACAGGTCGTTTTACTGCTTTAGATGATTGTCGTAAGCATTTAACTGCAGGAGCAAAAAAAATTATTTTGTCTGCTCGTTATAAAGGGGAGGCAGAGGATGCAGTTATGGTAAATATAGGTGTGAATTTAGAAAAATACGATCCCAAAAAACATAATATTATTTCTAATGCTTCCTGCACAACTAACAGCCTTACCCCCGTGATGAAAGTAATTGAAGAAAAAATAGGGATAGAAAAGGCTTTAATGACCACGGTTCACTCCTACACCAACGACCAGAGAATTTTAGATTTACCTCATAAAGATTTAAGAAGAGCCCGTGCCGCAGGAGTATCTATTATTCCTACCACCACCAATGCTGCTAAAGCTGCAGTGGAGGTTATTCCCTCCTTAAGCGGGAAATTTGATGGTATGGCTATGCGTGTCCCAAGCCCTTGTGGTTCTATTTCTGACATTACTTTGATTACTAAAAGGGATACTACTCCTCAAGAAATCAATAAAGTTTTAAAAGAAGCTGCTGAAGGAGAATTGAAAGGAATTTTAGGTTACACGGAAGAACCTATAGTCTCTAAGGATATAGTAGGTTCAAGCTATTCTGCATTGGTAGATGGGCTTTCCACAAAGGTTATAGGTGGTAATCTGGTTAAAATTTTAAGCTGGTATGATAATGAATGGGGATATTCCTGCCGTATGGTAGAGCTTATTGAGTATGTAGGGAAAAATCTTTAAAAGGAGTTGATATGGCCAAGATTAGCGTTAAAGATTTAGAGTTAGAAAATAAAAAAGTTCTCGTACGTGTGGATTTTAATGTTCCTTTAAAAGAAGGGAAAATAACTGATGATACACGAATTCGCACCAGTTTGCTTACAATAAACTATATATTAAAACAGAATCCTTGCAAACTTATTCTTATGAGTCATTTAGGACGACCAAAAGGGAAGGTTGTGGAGAGTTTGCGGATGGGGCCTGTAGCAAAAAGACTTGAGGAGCTTTTAGGAGAGAAAGTTTTGAAATTAGATGATTGTGTGGGAGAGAAAGTGAAAAGAGAAATAGATTCATTTGGAGGCCTCGTTGTGCTTCTTGAAAATGTGAGGTTTCATCCTGAAGAGGAGAAAGGAGATGAGGAATTTGCAAAAAAATTAGCTGAGTTAGCTGATATTTACGTTAACGATGCTTTTGGTACTGCCCACCGTGCCCATGCTTCCACCACTAAGATTGCTAAATTTCTCCCTTCATGTATAGGATTTCTAATGGAGAAGGAGATAGAGTATTTAAGCAAAGCACTTAATCCCGAAAGGCCTTATGTGGTAATTTTGGGAGGAGCAAAAGTTTCCGATAAAATAGGCGTGGTTAACAATCTAATAGATAAAGTAGATAAGTTTTTAATCGGGGGAGCAATGGCTTATACCTTTCTTAAAAGTAAGGGAATTTCTGTAGGTAACTCTAAAGTAGAAGAAGAAAAAATTGACTTAGCTAAAGAGATTCTAGATAAAGCTGAATCAAAAGGGGTTAAAATAGTTTTACCTTTAGATCATGTGGTTGTAGAGGATATTGACTTGCCCCACACCAAAAAGATTGTAGAGGAAGTCCCTGAGGGTTTTATAGGGGTAGATATTGGCCCTCAAACTGCCAGTTTATTTCTTAAGGAGTTAGAAGGAGCAAAGACGGTTCTTTGGAACGGTCCTTTAGGAATTTTTGAAAACCCACATTATGCTAATGGTTCTAAGGAAATTGCTACTGGTTTAGCTAACTTCTTGGATACTACCGTAATTGTAGGAGGAGGAGATACCGCTTCTTGTGTTTCTGAGTTTGGAGTTAAGGATAAGCTGGCTCATGTTTCTACTGGAGGAGGAGCATCTTTAGAATTCTTGGAGGGAAAAGAATTGCCTGCAATAGCGGTAATTCCTGAAAAG
>QNCE01000133.1 GCA_003644405.1 Candidatus Omnitrophota bacterium
TCTCTATACTCTTCCCTACAGTATTCTGGTAACATCTTAGAGAGGTAAACTCTCTGGGCTACCTTTAGTTTTTTAAATAGCTCAATACAATCATCACTTAAGGTGTTAAAGAACAAACGGTATTCTAAATGAGGAAACTCCTTATCTAATCTATCTACCAACCTCATTATTTTCTTTTTAAAAGGTTTCTCCCAACTATTAATAGAGAATAACTTAGCCTTAAATAAAGGAATATCAAATAACATTAATTCCTTAGATTCAATTGAACCTTTATCAATTACCCACTCATCGTATTTTAATTCTTCAAAAAGAATCTCCTTCATCGCCGCGTTAAAACTTTCTTCTCCCAGTAAGGCTTGGGCAATTTTAAAAGAAGAGGCTGTTAAAACTTCACTGGCAATCAACTCCTTATATTCCTTCTTTTTAAAACCAAATTCTTCATATTTATCTACATCTAACTGGAGATTTTTTAAACCCGACTCTTCCGATAAACTATTCTTAAGACTCTGGGGTAATCTCTTAATCCATTTATCCTTGTATTCTTTCCATAAAGATAGAACCAGACTCTTAAGTCCTAAGAGGTGAGCAGCTAAGGATACTATCGCCTCCTGATACTTCTTAGTATCTGGTTGACCAAAACGCGCATCTCTAAGATTAATCTGATAAACTATCTCCAGTCTATTTTCATCAAATTCAAACAATTCTCCTGAGACAACCTCCTGCCAGTTTTTAAATTCAAAAGGAGAGGAAAAAATCTCTATACGGTCAATTTTCAATTCCTGAATAAATAACTCCTCAGCTTTTCTCTCTAATTTCTTTATTGCCTCTAAAATAGTAAGGAGACTTTCCGGCTCTATTCCAGCATTGGCAAGAACTTTGGAGAGAAGAGCTGGTTTATTTAAAATAGATTCAGCAGAAGAAGATTTATTCTTTTTAATGTATAAATTAGGAAATCTTTCCTTAATCTGTTCAAGTTCTAAATCAGAGACTTTAATTTCTCTGGCAGGTATCTTCTCCTTAGCTTCTTTTATCCTCCTCTCTAATTCCCCAAGCCTTTTCTCTATTTCAGTAATCTCCATTTTATTCCACCTATCTCTTAACTCTTTTAATAATTGCTTCAATTCCTTCCTTTTTTGCCCATCTTTTATCTTTTCCCATCCTTTTTTTATCTTTTCTAATTTTCTTTCTAATTCTTTTCTTCTAATTTCCATCTTCTCCTTCTCTATCTGCCCCTTATCCTTTAGCTTGACTCGGGAAATATTAGTAAAGAGAGTATCTAAAACCTCAAATGCAGCTTTTCTTTGAAGACGTTCTTTTATCATTCTTTCTTCTATCTCACTAAACTCATCTTCTCGGTAATGCATCCTTTGAGCATCTTTCTTCATCTGGAAATGAGCAAAAAGAGGATAACCCTCGAAAGATTTTTCTTTAAAGACTCTAAAGAAATAATCAATAATCCCTTTCCTCCCTAAATTATAATCCTCATTTTCAATCAATTGTGCACCTATAGAATTTGCCAGAGTATTAATAACAGATAATGCCAACTCATCAGCAATTTCCTCACCAATAAGAACTCTTTCAATTTCTACCTTAAAATCTTTAAGATAGATGTGTCTGCCTTTTTGGAGGAAGGAAAACAACTTATCTTTAAGAATTTGCCAGTCATCAATCTTTCCTTTAATTACCTTCTTATCTTTATAAGCCTCTAATAAAAGAGGAAAGACAACTATATGCTGACCAAATAACTGAGAAATTAAGCTCTGTAAGGAAAGTTTATAGGCAGAAAAGTTTGAAAAATCAAGATTTGGGTCAAGAAGATTTATAGAAATCTTTCCTTTCAATTCTCCTTCTTCCCTTTGCCAACTATAACTGCTTATTGCCTCTTCATCATATTCTTCCTTTGCCTTATAAGCATAAATTTTTATCTCAGAAATCTCTTCTATAGCCTTATCTTTCACTATCCTATTTATTTTTCTGACTATTTCTCCTATTAACTCCTCTAATCTCGGTTTCCCTCCTAACTCCCTTGTCAATTCCGGATATTCCTTAGAGAAAATATTATAAACTTTATCTATAGATGACTCTTCTTCATCCTCTTCTCCACCATCAAATAGCTCTTCCTTCTCTTTTATCTGAGATTCAATTTTTCCTTCTCTTACCATACTCACCATTACCAGACTTAAACCAGCAGTAAGAAGAGAAAGATTACCAGAGAGAAAGAGTCCCCATCTGTAGATCGCGATTGCAATAAGGATAAGAAGAGTTAAAGATAAGATAACCTTAGGAGAAAGAATTTTTTCATCAACCCAATCAATAAGTCTTTCTGAAAAAGTTCTCTCTCCTTTATCTCTAATTTCTTTTGTATACTCACTTATTGCTCGCCAGATGTTTTTGCCCAAATTCAGTTTAGTAGAGTATGTGCAAAGCAACTCATCAAGAAAATCTTCAGCATTATTCACCTTTAGAGATGCCCCTCTTTTTAAAATTCCCTTTATCTGGAATATCTCACTGTATTCAATAAACTTCAAAACAAAATTATACAAGACAAAGTTCTTTACCTCTTCTTTATTAAATAAATCATCAGGTAACTTTTCAGGAAAAGCATAGTATTGTTTAAATTCCTCCAGCAATTTTATTAAATTCTTCAATTCCTCCTTAGGCAATTTTCTCTTACTTACCGACTTTCTCATCTCTTCTTTTTTAATCGCTCTAAATAATTCTTCCATATATTCAAATATTAATGCCTGCTCCTTCCCCTCAAGAACAGGACGAATCTGCCTGTGCCATGTATCCTCCTTATAGCCAGCCCATTGATTATGAAAAGTTACAAAATTCTCTCCAAAATTTTTGCCCTTTAATCTTTGTGCTACCCTAGTGAATATCTCCAATTTAGCTCTTGCTTTTTCCAGTTTCAGTAACAACTCCAATTTATCCCATTCTTTATTAATAATAATGATACATCCTGTATCCGCATCACCAAAAACCCCATCTTTTATCCTCTCTTCAGAAAATCCTGCCAATTCAGCTATTTCCTTATCCAAAATAACAACCTTTACATCTTGTAAAGCAAATTGTCTGTCTTTAAATATCTCCTCCCAGCCTTTTGCAGGATTGGTAATAAACCAGGCTAAGGCTAATCTTTCCCTGGGTGTATATTCTTCAATCCAGGGCTCATATTGCCCTCCTAATATGCGGTGTGCCTCCTCCATTGTAGCAGTATAA
>QNCE01000134.1 GCA_003644405.1 Candidatus Omnitrophota bacterium
AAACCGGGAGGAAGTAAATATTATGACGGTAGAAGATCCTGTAGAGTACCAGTTTCCTCGTATCCGCCAAGTACAGGTAAATGTAAAAGCAGGACTTACCTTTGCTAGTGCCTTACGTTCTTTTTTGAGGCAAGATCCGGATGTGATAATGGTAGGAGAGATTAGAGATTTAGAGACTGCTGAAATTGCTGTGCAGGCAGCATTAACCGGGCACTTAGTTTTATCTACTCTTCATACCAATGATTCTCCTTCAGCATTTACTCGGTTGATAGATATGGGAGTAGAGCCGTTTCTGGTTTCTAGTTCTTTATTAGGAGTTTTGGCACAGAGGTTGGTGAGGAAGGTTTGTTCTAAATGTAAAGAGGAGTATACCCCTTCTTCTGCTTTAATCAAGGATTTAGGTTTAGAGGGTAAGGTTTCTGAGTCAATTAAATTTGTAAAAGGAAGGGGGTGTAAGCTCTGTAATAGCTCAGGGTATAAAGGTAGAATTGGTATTTTTGAGCTTCTTAAAGTTACTCCTAAAATTCAGGAGCTTGTTTTAAGTAGAGCTTCTGCTGATGATATTGGTAAGGTAGCTCATCAGGAAGGAATGAGAAGTTTAAGAGAAGCAGCAATAGATAAATTATTAGAAGGAGTAATCACTCCTGAGGAGGTAATGCGAGTAACCCAGTCTTTAAAAAAATAGAAAAACAGTTGAAAAGAGATAACTTCTATTGTATAATGTAGGTGTGGGAAATTTAAAAAGGAGGTGATTAATGAAAAAAGGGTTTACTCTTGTTGAATTGATCGTTGTCATTGCTATCATAGCTATCTTAGCAGCAGTAGTAGCTCCTCAAGCTTTTAGAGCTATTGAGAAGGGAAAAGTTTCTGCTTTATTAGGAGATTATAAGTCTATAAAGACTGCAACTATGGCTTTGTATGCAGATACTAACAGTTGGCCTGCCGATGGAAATAACGGTGAAGATTTAGTTTACAATGCCAGTGGTATATCAGGATGGGATGGTCCTTATCTTGAGAAATGGCCTGGGCAGAATCCTTTTGGAGGGACATATACGATTAACAATGAGAGTGCTACCCGAGACTGGGATGGTGACGGTTCTAATGATGATGCAGTGGTCCTTCAGGCTACCAATATTAGCAATACTCAGTTTAATAGAATAGATAATCAAATAGATGGTGGAGACGGAGCAGCTAATGGAAGTATGCGCTATAATGCTGCCAATAGTCGTGTAGATATGCTTCTTTCTCTGAAATAATTCCGTTTTTCTAAAAGGGAGTGGTGGGAGGGTATTTATTAATCTTTCCTTTAGTATTTCCTACCCAGTGGTCAAATTTGATTTGCAAAAGTTCCTTTTTTAAGTTATTATTTAAGTAGAAAAGATGAGAAGAAATAGTTTTACTCTCATTGAAATGATTGTGGTTATCCTTATTATTGGTATTTTTACTGCTGTGGTTGGTGTATCTTTCACTATGATTGAAAGTAGACGTTTAAAAAGCGAGGTTAATCGATTAGTGGCCGATCTTCAATGGGCAAGAGAATTAGCAGTAACCCAACACAAGGATTATAAAGTTACTTTTGATCGTACCCAAAATACATATACTATTACTGATATAAATAATAACCCACTTCCTTCAAGGATCAATCCTGTAAGATTAAGTGTAAATATCCAAACTTCTCCTAACAGAATAGAGTTCCATTACCCTTCAGGTACAGCAAGTGTGTATCCTGCTATTCAAGATTCAATTGTTCTTACACTAGGGTCTAGAAGTTCCCGTCTTGATATCTTTGAGGATACAGGATATGTTGGTTTTCATACTTCTTCTTCTTGTTTTATTGCTACCGTAGTATATAACTCTTTAGAAGTTAGAGATAGAGAAAAGTTGTTAGTGCTGTATACCCTCAGAGATAAGTACTTGGGGTCCAGTGAGATAGGGAAAAGATTGATAGATTTGTATTATGATCTAAGCCCCCCAATTGCTAATTATATCAAAAGTAGAAGATGGATGAAAAACACAGTGAGAGTTTTTTTAGATACTTTAGTGTGGTTATGTAAAAATGTTATATTCCATTAACAGGAGAAAATATTTTACTTTAATAGAAATAGCAATTTCTATCACTCTCATCTTAATTATAGTACTTTTTATGATGAGCGTATTTTCTCAAGGATACAGATATATGCATAAGACGAAGATGCACGCTATTGCCTGTTTCCTTGTCCAGGAAAAGTTGGAAGACTTCTCCAGTGGAAGCGCACATCCAGAATTGTTTACTACTCCTAATCCTGGGGTTCCTTGTCCTCCTAACTGTAAAGTAGTGCCCCCTGATGAAATTAGATCCTCAGTAAGTGGATTCTCAAGTTTTGATAGAGAGGTAGAGGTTACCTGTCCTTACTTAGGATTTAATAATTTAGCTAAGGTAGAGGTTACTGTTTTTTGGCAGGGAGAAAGCGGGGAAAGGTCTCTTAAGGTTGATACTCTAATAGCTAATTTCCAATAATAAAAATCATGAATAATAAGAGAAAAGTATTTACCTTAGTCGAAGTATTAGTAGGTATTGCTGTATTTGGATTAATTATGAGCGCGGTAGCTAGTTTAGTTATTTCTTCTCAGGAAGCATGGGGAAAACAGAGTGCTAATACAATTTTAATTCAAGAAGGACGTTGGGCACTTGAGATGATAAGTAGCGAGATACGATCTGCACGTGCCTCTACCATTAAGACTTCCGGTTTTTGGCCTTCTAGCTTAAATGGTAAGAGGATTGAGTTTGTTGATCGAAGTGGGACACGAATAAGATATCAACGTGATAGAGTAGGAGGTACATTTACTAATGAGTTAATAAGAAGGGAAAAAATTGGGTTTTTTTGGGGTCCTAAGAGTAAGCTTTCTATATTTGTTGTGGATAACCCTGGAAATGGAGATATTTTTACTAACGCCAGTGGATTAGTTACCATCTTTCTTACTCTAAGACCATTCCCTACCAGAGGTGAGGGGAGAGGTAATAGAAACTTTTCTTTAAGGACAATGGTTAGAGCCAGAAATCCCTAATGAATACGCAGGCTTTAATATTTACTGTATTTATGATAGCTTTAGTAGCTATTATAGGGATAGGTCTTTGGAATCTCTGGGAACCGGTACTTCAAATACATTCTCTTCATCAAGAGAATTTAATAGCTTTTTATCTTGCTCAGGCAGGGATTGAGAGAGCAAAAGTAGAGGT
>QNCE01000135.1 GCA_003644405.1 Candidatus Omnitrophota bacterium
AAGAGAGAGTATAATCAGAGCTTCTGCAGGAAGATTGCGTCCTATTTTAATGACTACCTCTACTACAATTCTTCCTCTACTTCCTCTGCTTATTTTTGAAACAGAAGCATCACCTTTATGGAAACCTCTTGCCCTTACGGTTGTTCCAGGGCTTCTTACATCTACAATTCTTACTCTTTACGTTGTACCTTCTCTCTACTTAACATTCTTCAAAAAGTAAACCCTGCACCACGCCTTTACCCCGTTAGATAGCAAGCATCTACGAGGTTTACAGCCATGGCTTTCTGCGTGGTACGGGGTAAATATTTAATTTTGTGAACAAAAACAGATATACATTTATACCATCTTTTATTTCTATTTTAAGAGTAATGTGTTGAAATGTCTGGAAAAATTCACTGGAAAAAACAAAAGGCATGAGGTATCCTGATATAAATATTATTAACTGAGAGGGTCATGTCTTGCCCTTTCACCTGTCTGAAATCAGGCAGGCAACCGAAAGGAGGTACCCCATGCCTAATAAAAGGATACCACCTTCTGAAAGAATTAGTAAGGAAATTTTGGATTGACTGGAGTTTTCTCCTTTCTTCTTAAAATGTATCTTTTGTAAAGTTAGCTTTTCTAAAAGTATTGAAAATATTAGCTTTTCAAATTTTTAGGGAAACTTTTTTCACCTATGAAAGAGCTTGTCAATAGTTGATTTCTTCTAAAAATATCTTATCAATAGAGTCTTACTCTAACCACCTATTCGTGCTTTACAAACGCACATGATAATTATTCAGATTCAGGTATCCCAATCATTTTTCAGGCCTATATTTTTAAATATGGCCAGGGGAAACTCAGGGCTTACCTGAAAGAGTAAATTCTGCCTGACATATTAGTTTTCCTCCTCTCTCGTGCATTCAGATGAAAGAATTTGTATTGACTCTTATTTTTGAGCATGTAATAAATACTTATGAGCATCTTTCTAGCTACTGCTATCTTGGCTTTGGATTTACCTTTTTTCCTTAATATCTTAAAATAGGTAACCTTGAGGCGTTGATCTTTAGCTATTGCCTTGGGAACTGCCTCCAGTTAGTACCCATTGTATGTATTTATTTGAATCTTTTACGATGTGACCTTGATAAATTTTATCAGCACTTTGCTTAGTTGAACTTACCACACCTCCATAGGCGCAGAGTTTTCTGTATGAACTAAATCTTGAAATATCACCAATCTCAGCAGCCATTAGCAATGCAGAAAAATAAGAAAATCCTGGAACACTCATAAGTAAAGTTGCATCCTTATTCTCTTTTACAGATCTGCGTATTTCTTTTTCACAACTTTTTATCAAATTACCCAATGTCTCTATCACCTGGAGATACCCTTGCAGTTCATCCTTATAAATTCCGGGAAGATCTATCTCTCTTAGGAAATTTATCCCTCCTCGTCCAAATAGATCTGAGAAAGTATGAAAAATAATCCTTCAATAAATCTGGATGGTTGTAGAGCTTAAATTTCCTATACACCCTTCCCTCTTTATCCGTCTCTGTTAGCTGTGAAAACCTCTTGTGTAAATCCATGCCGATATGATATACTGCCATGGGCTACCTCCTTTCTTTTTGGAAGACGTTTACTATGAACGTAAATCCATTTTTATATTTGGGATACATTCTATCATGAATGTAAGCCCAGGGGGGGTAGCTCTTTCATAATATCATTTTTTAACCTTGAAATAGTATATCTAGAAGGGCGCATTTTTAGATTTTATTTTTTTAATTTATTGAAAAATAAATAGTTATAAAAAAATGGGGTTATTAATTTTTGGGTAGACTACTGCACAATAGATTAGTAGGTGAATAGGATTTACAAAAAGAATATCGTGAATCTATATCCGATCTTCTAATAACTCTTCTGGGGGAACGATTTGATCTTCGACTAAAGTAGCCTCAGGAAAATTAGGCTCAGGCACAGTCATATCTAATCTCAAAGTAGCTATAGGTAAATTGTTTTCATCAAAAAGGGTTAGTGTTCGATTTTCAAAATTTAGTTGCCCAAAAATAGAAGCCTCTGCTTTATTAATACGTTTCATTTCTCTAATCCACCCAAATAAAATCTGTGCTATCTCAGCGGTAATGTTAAATCTTTCTGCTATTTCCTCTACATCTAAATCTATTACTTCATCAAAATATAAAGTCTCATTTATAACAGTCAAAAGAGCCCCACTATCTTTATCTCTTCTTTCCACCCTTATGACTCGATTATTCAGATCATATACCCTACGATCATAAAAATCTATATCTTCACCATATTCGTTTATAGCAGCAATAAGCTGTGAACCTTGCCAAAAATATCGCCAACGTGAAACTTGCCTTCCATTCCAAATATCGCCTTCTTCAGAATATCCAAAGTCGTTGTGGCGAGTATATACTGAATTCTGAAAATCTTCCTCCAATACAAGCCGATGTCTATCCCAAGTATAACGTCTAAGTAAATTACCCTCTCTACTGTATACTGCATAATATTCTTTACCAAATTCATCATAAAGAATCCAGCGGACATCAGTAATATTCTCCCCATCCCAACCTTTCTCTATCTTCCATAAACCATCTATTCCAAAAAACTCTCCTTTTCTCCAATAGGAAAGAATTTGACCATTTTTAGAACCCCACCTTTCTAAAACCGGCATCTCTTGTTCATATCTTTTCCAAATATTGTTTACAACATCATATTCCCAATACCCTGTATCATCATATTCATAACGATAAAGAGTTCTTCCTGAATAATCCTCACGTTCTAATAGATTAATGCCTACTCCATTTTTACTTGCACCATAAACTTCATATCCTACAATTTCTCCCCATTCATTAAATATTACAAATCTACCTGAAAAAGCATTCTCACGTTGATACGTTCGAAAAAGATAAAGTTCACCTACTCTTCCACAATTCTCTACATTACTTATATCTCTTAAGAGACGCCTGGAGTGGGTTTTGGTATTATTAGCATAATAAGTAACTGTACCGTCCCTAGATATAGAATATCTCCTTTTACCTCCGCTAATTACAACAACATTACCTTCTCTATCTTTAACTTCTACAGGGGTCTGGGGAACGAGCTGACGAAGCTTTGTATTGAGAGTTGTTTCAAGAAGAGACTTTTCTTCTATTCTATCCCATACAGGCATACGATAGAAATCTTTTCGATAATTATAAGGATTCACTTCA
>QNCE01000136.1 GCA_003644405.1 Candidatus Omnitrophota bacterium
TTCCCAGGAAGAGGCGCAATTACCTAAAGAAGAAAAGACTTCTCTTAAGAAAGAAGAATCTTTCAATGATACCTCCACAATACCTGATAATTCATTCCAAGGACATCAAAATGTAAGTGGTGAAAATAATCTTTCTTTCTATTCTCTTAAAGAGTCAATTATTCAAGAAGTAAAATCTCTCCAGTATCCAGAAGAAACTGCCCAAAAGTTTGCTAAGATGGTGATGGAATGGAAGGATAGAAAAGGTGAGGCGTTACTTGAGATATGGAAGAAGAGATTTGAGGGATTTAAAGAAATTGTTGATAAGGAGAGGAGAACAGCAGAGGAAATAAGTCTTCTTAAGGAGATTAGTATTGTTATAAAGAGAGAAATAAAAGATGTTTCTTCCTATTTTGAATTAGAAGATATTATGAGAACGAAGAGTGCCGATTGTGTTGGGTATATGCAATTGCTTTATATCTTAGGAAATGTTGTGGGATTTTCAATGAGAGGGATAGAAGTTGCAAGAATGGCGTATGGAAGATTGCCAATGGGTATAGGACATACTGCTGTTGTTGGGGTTGAGTTGTCTAACGGTAAAATGGTTATGATAGATCTTACATTTGAGCCAATGCTTTTTAGTCAGCCATTTGATTTAGAAAAGGAATTTAGAAGATCAGGGGAATATTGGGAAATTGTAGATGAGAGAAATCCTGTAGGGCTGCATAGAAGAATAAGAATTCTTGATAGAAAAGGGATTATAGCTCAAATTTTATGTAATAGAGGCGCAGTTTTAGTAGAATCTGGCCGTGAAATTTCTTTTTCGAAAAATATTGATGAAGATTTAATTTTACAAGGCATTGCTCAATATGAAAAAGCAATTCAGCTTAGTCCGGATAGGGTTGGTTATTATAATCGTGGACTTGCTAATGAGATTTTAGGAAAGTATAGAGAGGCAATTGCAGATTATTCTAAAGCTATTGAGTACGATCCACTTTTTGTTGAAGTTTATGCTCGAAGAGCACTTCTTTATAAAAAGTTGAATCAGGAAAAAGAATATAAACAAGATATATTAACTGTTCAAAGGATAAGATTAAAGAGAATAGTTTCCGAGCTTACTGCATTTATTAAAGAGGAACCTGATAATGCCAATCTCTATTATGAGAGAGGTAAAGCCTATGCTGGATTAGGAGATGTGGTAAAGGCTAAAAAAGATCTAATTAAAGCAGTAGAGATAAATCCAATGCTGACTCCAAAAGTTAAAAACATTTCCAAGTTATTTGATTTAGATTTAGATTTAGATTTAATAGAAAGAGTAAAAAATTTAGAAGATATATTTCGAAAAGCGTGGAGGCATATAGAAAAAGGAGATGATTTAGTCCAACGGAAAGAGATTAATAAAGCTATTGAAGAATACACTAAGGCGATTGAGATAAATCCTGAGGATGCTTATGGTTACTTAAAAAGAGGGATAGCTTATGGTCTTTTACAAAAACATCGGAAAGCTATTCATGATTTGGATAAGGCTATACAGATTAATTCCAATTTCGTAGAGGCTTATTACAATAGAGGTGCTGCTTATGGAATGCTAGGAGAACATAATAGAGCAATTGTAGATTTTAACAAAGCTATAGAGATAGATGATAGTTATGTAGATGCTTACATTAATAGAGGAATTGCATACGCTATATTGGGAGATAAAGAGAGAGCAGAGAAAGATTTGAGAAAAGCATTTTCTTTATGCCCAGATTCATTGCCAATGATTAAGAAAATAGCCGGAGATTTTGATTTAAATGTGGAGATAAATAGTTTTATAGAAGAAAACGTAGAGAAAGAGAAAGACAGAGGAGACAATAACAGGTTTCGGAATAATCTTATTGTCCAACTTACCAACGAAGTAAAATCTTTGGGATACCCTGAAGAAACTGCCCAAAAGTTTGCTAAGATGGTGATGGAATGGAAGGAAGATAAGGAGAATTTAATTATTTCTCTTAGAGATGCTCTTCAAAAGGAGCAAACAAAATGTTCTCAAGGTAAGATTTCTAAAGAGGAATTAGCTCAGAAGGAAATGTCTACCGCCTTCTTTCTTGGCGAAAAAATTAAAGAAGTATTTAAGAATGAGGATAAAGTTTACGAATTATCTCAGATTGTTAGGGAGAAGAAGGCAAATTGTTTGGGATACACGCAAATATTTTATGTTTTAGGAAATATTATAGGGCTTTCACTGAAACCAGTTGAAGTAGCAGAAGTTATTAGTAATTGGCATATAGTAAACATGATATTGAGTCTAAGCAACGGTAAAGAGGTAATAGTAGATTTAACTATTCAAGGAGATAACTTTATAAGCAAACCATTCAGATTAGAAGAAGAGTATGAGAAAAGAGGGATTTATTGGGAGTATAGAAAAGAGGCTCCTTTAGGTATAGGAGACTTATATAGAAAGATAAGAATACTAGATAAGAATGGATTAATTGCTCAGATTTATCATAATAGAGCAGATGAGGATATTCATAGAGGTAAGTATAATAAGGCTATGGAAGAAGCTCAAAAGGCAATTGAGTATGATTCCAATGATGTGTTAGGTTATTATAATCTTGGAGTTGCGTATATTTGGTTAGAAAATTATGAAAAAGCAATTTCTCAATTCAAGAAGGTTCTTAATTTCTATTCCCGCTTTATTCCTGCTTATCTTAATCTGGGAGTTGCTTATAAGAAAATAGGAGTATATTCGGAGGCTCTCCATTATCTTAATAAAATTGTTGAGTTTGGTTATGAATTAGATAAGGTATACTTTAATCTTGCTCATATCTATCTTCTGAAAGGAGATATGGATAAAGCAGAAGACTATTTCTCAAAGATAAAAGATCGCAGCCTGTTTTTTGAAATTTCTAAAGTAAAAAATGCTTTTGATAATACCCAGAAAGCTTTTATAGCTTTAAATGCCGAAAAGTATCAAGATGCTTTAAAATTTGCTACTGAAGCAGTAAGACTTGATCCAGATAATCTGGATGCCCAATTGATAAAGAGTGTAGCCTATCGTTGTTTAAATAATGTTGAGGAGTCTATAAAGGAAATTAATAAGATAATTCAACGCAATCCCCACAACCCCGAAGCTTATCTTGAACGCGCTATATCTTATGCTTTAATGGAAAGGTATGATTTAGCAAGAAAAGATCTAATTACAGTAAGAAATCTTGATGAAGAATTACAAAAGGAA
>QNCE01000137.1 GCA_003644405.1 Candidatus Omnitrophota bacterium
AAAAAGGGTCCCCCTGCTCAGATTATCCAAGCCTGGCGTAAGCACGCCTATATTCTAATTACCTCTAAGGAAATAATAAGGGAGATCAAACAAGTCCTCCAGTATCCCCACATAACCAAAAAATATCATCTTCAGAAAGAAGATATAAAGTCTCTTATTCATCTAATAGAACATGAAGCAGTGATATTGCCTATTTCTCCCAGGCTCGATGTAGTCAAAGAGGATCCCGAGGATAATAAAATTCTTGCCTGTGCCCTTGAAGCAGAAGCGGATTATATTGTTTCTGGAAACAATCACCTTCTTAGTATGCGTCAATATAAAGACATTGCGATTGTAACCGCAAGAGAATTCTTAAGAGCTATTGATTCCGAAACTTGAGTTAACGTAATCCCTCGCCTCCAGCATTTTCCGTCGAGAACAGGGTAATGGTCTGATATGTCTCAACCCGAGATCGCCTCTCCTGCGCAATCCTACGCAACTTTTTCTCGTCGATAATCGCTCAATAACCCAATTCTACTTAATTCCTTAACTTTTTGTTTATAAGGGGAAAGTAAACTGGGTCTCGCTGGCAAGTCTTGTGGCTATTATGGGCAGGTTGGCAGATACTTCCTTACTTGTTGCTTGTGCCTTTACCTGACTTGTGCTTCGCCTGAGCGGCTCTGGGGCAGTGGTTGCCGAAACCACGCCCCGCACCCGACGGCAGGCAAGGCTGGCTTCGGCTTATGGCGCTCTCCAAGTAATAAGAGGGTTGGCGTGCTCGGGGCTTCAGCCCTTCGGGCTTTCGCCTGCCTGCGCTCGCCAACCCCTCAAGATATTCGTCGTTAAGGAAGCCGAAGCCAACCTGTGTCCACTCGCTCAGGCACAAAATCACTCGCAAGACTCACTCACTTCGTTCGTGAGACTTGCTCATTAGCCAACACTATTTTTTCATAGCGTAAGCTTTTTGAGCTTCGCTATCAAAAAATTTGCTTTTAGCAACCGTGTTGGCTTTTTGTGCCTTCGCTCGTGGACACCCCCTTGACAATGCCTTTAAGTAAAAATACTCAGGAGGGGCATTGTCAAGGGTTGCCTGCCTTTTTCCTCCCTTCCAGGAATCCACCATCCTTTAAAAGGAATGTTCGCTCGCCTCGTGGCTCATAAAACAGGGGAAGCGAAAAAGGGGGTGAGGCATCCCCTTGACATTTTCAATGTCAAGGGGAACGGGCAAGACGTGCGGTTTTCCCCAGCACAAGGGAGTATGCAAACGAAAACTCTAAAAGCTCCTTAGCTAATTCTTACGAATTAGTGCTGGGTCGCCAAAAATTTTGAGCCTCAATTTCTCCAAATTTTTGGCTAAAACCGCACTTGCCTATAATTTGCAAATTATAGGCACTTGCCCTTGCCTCATCCCCCTTTTTCGCCCGGCGCCCCAGCCATTCCTTAAGCTCCTTTTAAAATTATCGCTTGAGTTATCTTTCCAGCTGATTTCTTACTTGTGCCTGGCTGGGGCCTGGGTTAACATAACTGAAGTTATGTTAACTTCCCCTGTTTTATTCGCCACTCGGCTCGCTCACCTTTTATCCCCTCCTCCAAAATAGGTTTTACTTTATGCAAAGGTGGTTATCCCCCACCACCCACCCTGCGTAGCGTGGTTGTTTTGCCTTAGGGGTTTACCCCGCCCTTTCCTGCTACGAAGAAAATCTACAGTGTAGAAAGGGCGGGGTTAATTGTCCCTGTAAGCCCCTTTCTCTGACCAAAAAACACCGACGAGAACGCTAAAAATGCTCCCAAATCTCCAAAAAGTGGCCATAGGCCCTCAAGAGCCTTAAAAAATCTCTCATATTTGCGTTATACGGGGTGTTTCTCAGGCAGGTAATAGTTTGATATGTCTTGTTTATGGAGAAAGAAAAAGATGGGTTTATTCCTCAACCGGATGAAATCCTATTCTTCTTTTTGGCTTCTCTGGTGGTGCCAGTAGCTGCTTTATCGCTTCAAAGACAATCTTAAATTGTTGGTCGTATTTTCGCTCCATATCCTCAATCTTGCGCGCCAGGTCCTTATGAGTCATGATTATTTCTTTGAGTCGAGTAAATGTACGCATAATCTGAATATTCACCTGGATAGCTATTTTACTATTAAGCACACTAGAAAGCATAGCCACGCCCTGCTCAGTAAAAGCATAGGGCCTACGTCTTAATCCCATTCTCTCAGAATTGGACATCGCAATTTGCGACCTCCAATTTTCAAATTCTTCCTTAGTTAGTTGAAACATAAAATCTTCGGGGAAACGTTCCATATTCCTTTTAACTTGTTCATTAAGCCTTCGGGTAGGCACCTTATAGAGTCTAGCCAAATCCCTATCCAACATCACCTTCTTACCTCTAACCAAAAGTATCTTACTCTCTATAACCTCTTGCGGAACTAAAACTGTGGTTGACTTTTTACTTGGCCTCATAACCCTTCCCCTTCCTTACTCAATTCCTTCAAAGTATTCTATCAACTCCTTAGCCCTACCTCTATCCCTAATCAACAGTGAAGTTTCATTGTTATACTTCAACCCATCAAACGAATAATTATGACTGCCGACGATAATTATTTCTCTATCTATAACCAAAACCTTATTGTGTGTCCTTATCTCTTCACTATCAAATCGAACATCTATCCCAGCAGCCTTTAATTTCTCATAAACCTCCTGATTCTTCGGTTCTTCCTCACCCAATACTTGAGGCTTGGGATAATCCAGGATAACATGAACCTCAACCCCTCTTTTGTGTGCATCTATTAGGTCCTTAAGCAACCGGTTAGAGTAGGCATCTTTGTAATCGTACACCAAAAACAAATACGCGATAAGATAAATTGACTCCTCTGCCTTCTGTATCTGGTTATGAGCAACCTCAAAGTATTCATCATTTAAAATAAGCTCACTCCTTAGCCCTGTTGTAGCACACCCTAACAAAGAAGATAAAATCAAAGTTCCGATTATGAGAAAGACCCATCTTTTCACAACTCAATTCCCTTTGAATCTCGCAAAAGTCCAGCAATTCTCCTTTATTTTATGCTTGATTCCCTCATCCTGCGTCGCAAAAGTAACACTTCTACGCCTTAGGGAGACTTAAGAAAATATTTCTTTATAACAAATTCCCAGATAAGCATGCCTAATCCAATTAAGGCAAACATTATCAAAATATAGAATAAAGGCTTTAATTCCTTCCAGG
>QNCE01000138.1 GCA_003644405.1 Candidatus Omnitrophota bacterium
AAAATAGCTCCTGATGCCAATATCCCCATAATTACTACCTGTACAAAAGGTAAAAGAGGACTTCTCATTGCTAAGGTATTAAAAGAGATGGGTTATAAAAATGTAACCTATATCCGCGGAGGAATAGATGCATGGAAGAAGGCGGGTCTACCTTTAGAAAAATACGAACCTGGTGAGGAAAGAAAAATTAAGTCAGTAAATCTTCTTCAATTTGAACCTCCTCAAGGCAAAACAGGTAAAGATTTCGGCAATGAAGCTAAAAGATATGTTAGGGGTATCTCTGTGGAGGAGGCAAAGAGAAAATTTGATAATAAAGACGCTATTTTTGTAGATGTGCGCAGGCGCTCAGAGTATAAAGATGGGTTTATTGAAGGAAGTCTGGATATATCTCTGGGTAGATTGATTTTTGATGTAAGAGGAAGGATTCCCAACAAAAATATTCCCATTATAACCTATTGTAAGAAAGGAATGAGAGCAGCCATAGCAGGCAGTTATCTTGTTCAGATGGGTTATACTAATGTAAGATATTTAGAGGGAGGAATATTGGCCTGGAAAAGAGCAGGTTATCCTGTGGTAATCTCTCCTTACTATTACAAAATAGATTTACCACGGGGAAAACGCCTGAGGAATTTTTAAAAGAGGCAGAGGTGATTGCGGGAGAAGGAATAACTCCTCTTGAGGCAAAAGAGAGAAAAGAGAGAGACCCCAATACAGTTATTCTTGATGTAGCTACACCAATAGAACATGTCCTTTTGGGTAAAATTGAAGGTGCTTTATTACTTGAACAGGGAAAAGTCCCTTTTAGTATTAAAAAGAAAGTTCATGATGCCCGAACGCCAATAATCGTTACCTGTTCTTCAGGAAAAAGAGCACTTCTTACTGCTAAGACATTAAAAGAGATGGGTTATAAAAATGTAACCTATATCCGCGGAGGATTAAAAGCATGGAAGAAGGCGGGTTTGCCCACAGCAAGTTATGTAAAAGGGGAGGAAGCATTATAAATTTATTTATTAAAAAGTAAAGATTGAGTTTGTGTATAAAAAAGTGGTAGAGGGGTTTTAGTGGTATTTGTTATATTAGGTTAATAGAAATAGGAGGGGATTATGAGAGTAATGAACTCTGTGCGCAGTAAGATGGTAGTTATATTTGCTTCTCTCTTGATTGTTACTATTTTAATTGTAGGGCTGTTTGCTTATAGCGTTGCTCGGCGTTCGCTTCTGGAAGCAGTTAGAGCTGATCTGGATAGCCATGTGCAACAATTTTATACCTTTTTAAAAGCTAATCCCGATATGGATTTTGATGTAATTGAGAAGTTGTGCAACAAAGATATAGTTATAGGAAAAAGCGGGTTTATCTTCATAGTAGATACAAAAGGGAATTTATTAATACACAAAAAAGCACAGGGAGAGAACTGGGCAAGTAAGCCACATATTAGAGAGATTATCACCAAGAAAAAAGGAAAGATAAGGTTTATTTCTCCTAAAACGCATACTTATAAAATAGCTAGTTTTAAATATCTTGAGGATTTTGACTGGATTATTGTTGCCAGTGCTTTTGAGAATGATTTTCTGAGTACCCCCAGGAAAAGATTAATGGCAGGATTAGGAAGTGTTGGTATAGGAGTTGCTATTGCAGGAGCTCTGATTATTTTCCTCTTCACTAACTTATTAATTAAGCCACTTTTCGTAGTTGCCAGCACAGCCGAGCAGGTTGCTTCACGAGCAGATCTCACTCAGAAAGTAAAGATTCTCAGCCACGACGAAATTGGTAAGGTTGCAGAGGCATTTAATTCGCTTGTTGATTCTTTACACGGCATGGTTTTAGATGTTCGCGTTAATGCTGAGAAGGTAACAAGTGCCAGTCAGCAGATTTCTTCTTCAACCGAAGAGGTAAATGCTTCAATCCAGGAAATTTCCTCCGCTGTTCAGCAAATTAATAAAGGAGCAATTGCCCAATCAAAACGGGTGGAGGAGACTCTCCAGATACTGGAGACATCAGCTAATTCTTTGAAGCAAGTAGGAAAAAACGGGGAAGTGATAAATAGGAAAATGGGCGAAGTAAGAGAGCAGGCGGAAAAAGGTCAGTCTTCGGCAGAAGAGGCCGCTGGAAAGATAACTCAGCTTAGTGATACAGTGATTGGTACGGCCGAAGTAATGAAAGTTTTAGGAGAGAGGTCACGCCAGATAGGCGAAATTACAGGGACAATCACTTCTATTGCCGATCAGACTAACCTTTTAGCTTTGAATGCAGCGATTGAGGCAGCAAGAGCAGGTGAAGCGGGACGTGGATTTGCTGTTGTGGCAGAGGAAGTAAGGAAGTTAGCAGAAAGCTCGGCAGAAGCAGTAAAAGAAATAGGAGGGTTAATTAATAATATTCAGACGGAAACTAACAAAGCAGTAAGCGCGATTGAGGTAAGTACGGAGGAGGTTCGGGAAGGGAAAAATAGAGTGGTTGATATTGCACACCTTTTAGTTGAGATTACTCGCCGCGTTCAGGAAGCAGATGATTTTCTTCGAGAGATGACGGCGGCAATTAATCAACAGATTCAGGGGATTGAACGGGTGGTTGGTGCTGTAGGGGAAGTTGCTACTGTGGCTAAACAGACAGTAGGCACTGTGGAGGCAGTTACTGCCAGCGTAGAAGAACAGAGCGCTACTATAGAAGAAGTGACTACCTCTGCTCAGGAGCTTGCCCGTTTGGCAATGGGATTAAGAGAAGGTATATCTAAATTTAGATTAAGAGAAGATATATCTAAATTTAGATTGAAAGAAAACAATTAAACTAAACTCTTTATTAATTCGCTTTTAAAGAAAGCCTTTCTGAGTTAGAGTATATTAATTAAAACGTTAAAGAGAATAATCAGCAGTTATTAGGGAATATTTTCCTGTTTCTTACGGTGTTAACCCAAATAATACTAATCGCACTATCGCACTATTTGGATTAAGAATAACTGTTTTTTGTTTTTTTGACGCTTCACGGTATCTAATAACTATTGATTCAAGATATCCCATGCGGACTCTTGGATTCATAAATATACCTCCTTTTTAAGGTATATTTGGTTAGATTTATTATGAGTCAACGAATCCCGTATAAGATATTTTGGATTAGATTTAATATAAGTCAATTCGATAGAATAAGCCTGGGCATTCCCCAAAAAATAACCCTGAATTTCTCTAATAC
>QNCE01000139.1 GCA_003644405.1 Candidatus Omnitrophota bacterium
ATTCCACAAAGATTATCTAGTTTAAAGTGAGGTGCTGCCATAGCTGCTTCCCAAATATTACCCTCTTGAATCTCTCCATCACCCATAAGACAGTAAACTCGCCAATCCTGGTTATCTATTTTACCTGCCAAAGCCATCCCTAAAGCTACAGAGAGTCCTTGTCCTAAAGAACCACTTGCTACCTCTACTCCAGGAGTACGACGATCAGGATGACCTTGGAGTATAGAACCTAACTTTCTTAAATTCCAAAGCTCATCAATTTTAAAATATCCACTCAAGGCTAAAGCAGCATAGAGAACAGGACAAGCGTGTCCCTTAGAAAGATGAAAACGGTCCCTTTTAGGCCATTTAGGCTCTTTGGGATTATGGCGCATCACTTTAAAGTAGAGACAAGTAACAATCTCTGTACTAGATAAAGACCCTCCCGGATGACCGCTTCCTGCACGAGCTGTCATTTGAATAATCAACTTTCTTATCTTATTAGCGGTCTTGTAAAGTTGCTTTAATTCTTCTTTCATATTTTTCTACCTTCTTTTTTAGAGAAACATTATCTTTGTCCAGTTTTAATCCTTCTCTATAGTATCTTAATCCTTCCTCAAAATCTTTTAATCTTATATAGAGGTCTCCCAAGTGTTCATAGATAGTAGGCTCCTCAAGATAATTTAAAGCCTTAAGAAGAAATTCCTTTGCCTTCTGGTAATCTCTCTTTTTAAAATAAACCCAGCCTAAACTATCTAAATAAGCACCATTGTTAGGATCTTTCTCTAAAGCCTTTTTTATAAGTCTTTCAGCATCATCTAAATTTAGTCCTTCCTCAGCATATATGTATCCTAAAGAATTTAGGGCCTCGGCATGGTTGGGGTTTAATTTTATCGTTTTCTTCCACATCTGAATAGCTTTCTTTCTATCATTTATTTCTTCGTAGAAGTAGCCTAGCCAGAAATAACCATCAGCATAATCTGGCTTTTGTTTTACTATAGTTTGGTAAACTCTTATAGCTTGCTGAGGCATCTTCTTGTAGAAATAAAATTGCCCTAAGTATTCAGAAATTTTTATATTCTCGGGGCGAAGCTGATGAGCTTTCTCTAAAAAGTACTGATACTCACTCTCTAACTCTTTAGTTCTCTTTTCACCTGCATAAAGAAAAATTAAAGCTACTGAAGCATCTAAGTTATTAGGGTCTAACTCCTTTGCTTTCTTAAAAGCTACCTCTGCCTCTGAAGTTTTCCCTAGTTTAAGAAGAAGAAAACCTGTTTTCAGATGAAGGTGACTAGAATTAGGATCTAAACGTTTTAATTTTTCAAATTCTTGGAAAGCTTGCTGGTATTTACCATCCTGGATATATAAAAACCCTCTTAGATAGCCAGCTACTTGAGCTGAGGAAATTTCATCTAAAGAGTAAAGGTAAAAGGGGAAGCTAATCAGTAAAATTAAAAAAAAGAGAGAAAATTTCTTCATCAATTTCTGAAGAACTACTTCTTTTTATGCCTCTGCTGCTTCCGTCTCTTCTTATACCAATGACGCTTTACTTTTTTTAACTTTCTCTTCCTTCCGCAGGGCATATTACCTCCTTAGAGGTCTAGTATATTAATTTATTTAAGGGGTACTCAATAATACCCTGGGCTCCTGCCTCTTTCAACTTAGGAAGAAGCGTACGAACTTGACTCTCCTCAATAATTACCTCTAAAGCATGCCACCCTTTTAAAGTAAGGGTGGAAATTGTCGGTTTCTTTAACGCAGGAAGAAGCTTTAATACTTTTTCCAAATTATTTTTATGAACATTTAACTTCAGACCTACTTTACCTTTAGCTTCCAAGGCTCCTTTAAGAAGGAGTAAAATATTCTCCATTTTTTCTTTTTCCATTTGTTGCGGTAAGCTTCTCTATTAGCAATAAACTTTGGGGTAGAAATGCACACACAGGCAATCTCTCTCAAATTATTAGCCTTTAAAGATTCTCCAGTTTCGGTAAGCTCCACAATAGCATCAACAAGTCCACTTTTTACTTTCACTTCTGTTGCTCCCCAGCTAAATTCTACCTCTACATTAATCTTTTTCTTCCTGAAGAACTGCTTGGTATAGTTAACTAATTCCGTAGCTACACGCTTTCCTTTTAAGTCTTTTATACTCTTTATAGAAGAATCTTTTCTTACCGCCACAACCCATCTTACTGGCTTAAGTGTCTTTTTAGCGTAAATTAATTCCTCCAACCTTAAAACATGGGAGTTATTTTCCAATATCCAATCTTCTCCTGTTATTCCACAATCTAGAACACCTTCTTCCACATACCTAGACATTTCCTGTGCTCTTAAAAGGACAGGTTTAATCTCAGAATCATCGATAGAGGGAAAATAAGAACGGGGGTTCACCGAGATATTAAATCCCGCCATTCTAAAAAGTTCTAACGTTGCTTCCTGTAAACTACCTTTAGGTAAACCTAACTTCAACACTTTCATGGCTAACTTACAGAAAATAAATTATACAATCATCATATTTTATTGTAAAGGAAATTTTTGGATTCGATTACGTCCCCAAAATTGATGTAAGCTTAATTCCATTTTAACTCCTCAAAAAACTTATCCCAATCTTCTTTATTTTGTTTGAGAACCCTCAGTTTAAAAAGTACTTGTACTCCTTCTTTTGACCAGCTCATACCCTGTTTTTAATCTTGCCAATTATAATCTTAACATTCTTCTAAATTTTAACTTTACACTTTATTTTCAAAAGATTATGTCAAGTTACAGCCCTAACTTGACACTTTATTTTCAAAAGATTATGTCAAGTTACAGTATCAGGAAGAAATAAGTCTGGTAACCGCTGAAAAGGCTTCCTCCACAGTTATATCTCTAAGACAGGCTACATCATAAGGACACTCAGGAAGCCTGAATTTCTTATAACAAGGCCTACAGGGCAAATCTTTTTTCAAAATAATATGCTGAGAAGGTTTAAAGGGATATAGACCATAAACTTTTTCACTTACCGGACCAAATATAGCTACAATTTTTTTATCTAAAGCATTGGCAACTTTAAGTAAACCTGAATCATTACCTAAAAATAAAAAACACTTCTCTATCAGAGCTATCACTTCTTCTAACCCCAGACCGGTAAAGTTAAATATATTGTCGGAGTTTATATTAGAAATA
>QNCE01000140.1 GCA_003644405.1 Candidatus Omnitrophota bacterium
GATATCCATCTTCCTAAATAATACTTTTGCTCCTAAATTTTTGGCTATTTCAGGAGTCCTATCTGCTGACTCATCATCAACTACAATAACCTCATCCGCCCAACTCAAAACAGATTTTATACACTCAGCAATTCTTTCCTTCTCATTCTTGGTTAAAATTACCACAGAAATAGCTTCTCTCATAGCTTTTAAATTTTCTCTTTTTTACTTCTGGTCCAGATAGAAATTTTATGTACTTTAGGATAAATCCAGAAATATATACCAAAAAACCTTATTATCCGCCAATCTTCAAATTTTGATTTATAATACCAAGGTTTAGAAAAAAAGTTAAATTTTGATTCCAGACCGGTAGATATATGGTATATCTTAATTTTCACTATTCTCCAAGTTATAACCCATAAGTTTAAATATCTCTTTAAGACGATGACGGTAAGTATGCTTGCTCCTTACATATTCAAATCCCTCTTTAGCAATGCGATTTCTTTCTTCTGGATTACTCAGATAATAATCAACTTTCTCTCTCATCTCTATAAAAATATCATCAAAAACTATCAGGTGTTTACCCTCTTTAAATAACTCCTCAAATCCATTGTCTTTAATCCTATACGTAATCACTAAGCTTCCTGAGCTCATTGCTTCGAATATTCTAGCATTTATGTCATTGTTTATAGGATAATTTACTACAATACGTGCTTTGGAGTAATAATTTCTTAACTCTGTATAAGGTGCCTTACCAAAGTAAATATTATGATAATTTATTCTTAATATTTCTAACACCACTTTTCTTAAACTATATTTGCCTGGAGTGCCAATAAAACAAATATCCCACTTTTTCTCTTCTTCACAAGGAAATTGAAAGTCAGAAGGCACCTCATCAGCAGCCCATGGGACCCAATATGTCCTTTTATGTGTTTCTCTAAATAACCTTTCTGCTCCCTCTTTCTGAGCACAAAAGATGAAATCGTATTTTTTAACTTTGCTTTTTATTTTCTTATAGCACTTTGGTAAGTGCGTATCAGCAATCCACCAGCAGGATGGCTTAAGATGCGAGGGAAGATCTTGAGTATAATCCCCATCGTCTATTCGAAAATACAAATCAAATCGCCCAGAGATTTTCTGAATCTCCTCCATATTAAACTGTAAAATCTCTAAGTTAGAATACCCTTCTAATATCTTCTGGCATCTTTCTCCTAAAGCAGTACGCTGACCACGATTATAAATCAGGGCTATCCGCACATCTGGCCTCCAATGCACGTTTTCTTTTACGCCGATACTTACGCATTTTTTTCTGTATTTTTACAACAAATCCCCAAAAAGGACCGTACATAAAATAGTAACTTTTTCTAGGTGCTCCTCCAAGATACTCCCATGGTTTCCAGTTTTTCGCAAACTCTTTTATCTGCTCTGGGGTATATTTCTCTTCGATCAACTCTATACGGTTTGATAAAAAACGGGGAGTCTGCAATCTTTTTAAACGCTCATAGTTACTAATAGAAACATAATCTTTATTTTCTTTATTTAACACAGGTGGGAAGGGAAGGGCTGCCCCACAATTATAACAATACCTCTCTACTTGATCACGAAAATCCTGAGGAGATTTATCCCACCATCCTTTTTCAATAGGATAACCGCCCGGTCCATCAAATAAAATATCCATTGCTGCGGCTACTTCACAAAAAAACCCTCCTTTAGGATTAATAGAAGGTGACCACATCTTCTGTATCCAGCAATTATCAATCAGTTCCTCCATATACTTCTTATCAGTAAGAACATCAGAAATTGCTAGAAGAATGGGCTGATGTTTCTGAACTTCTTCTTTATGATCGTTGTAGTAAACATTCTCTGCAAATGTCTTACGAATAATTTCTCGATATTCTCTCCATTTATATCCAGAGGTCCAGAGAAATCTCCTCTCCAATGGCACTTTTTTTCTCATAAGTTCACATATCTGTGAAAATTGGGGATGAAGAGTGGGTTCTCCTCCCATAATGCCAATACCACCAGGAAAATCCTGAAGAGAATCAATCGCACGTTCAACAGTAGTTAAGTCCATAAAATAAGGTTTCTTATGATGCCCAATAAAGCGAGTACAATTAGCACATTCCAACACACAAGCATTAGTAATCTCAATTTGAATAAGCCAAGCATCTCTTATTCCAATCATTTTACTGCTCCTTTTTTATTCATAATAATATCTACCCTATAAACATTTAAGAGAAGTTAATATACTTTTAACAAAGACCTTTACTTTCCAGCTTCTTGAAAGCTTCTCTGGTAAAATCAAAGGCCTCTTGAGTCTCTGACCAGTTAATTAATTTTTTCATCCCTTCTTTAAATGAAACCTTGGGCTTAAATCCTAACTTTTTAGAGATTTTTCTGGTATCTGCATAGCAGTGCCGGATATCTCCTGCTCTGAATTTATTTAAGATTTTAGGCTCCAAACCCTTTCGGTATAGAGAAATTATAGTCTGCGCAATGTCTAAGATAGTGCAAGGCTTGCCTCTGCCTACATTAAAAAAATCAAAATCAGCTTCCTTTTTTTTCATCGCTAAAATATTTGCCTCAACAATATCAGAAACGTAGATAAAATCACGAGATTGTCTTCCATCTTCAAAAATTAGAGGCGCTCGGTTATTCTTTACTCGAGATAAAAATATTGCTGCCACTCCTGTATAAGGATTACTTAAAGATTGTCGGGGACCATAAACGTTAAAGTAGCGTAAAGCCACAACAGGAATCTTATAAGCTCTTCCCACTGCTAAACACATCTCTTCTTGAGACCGCTTAGTAACAGCGTAAATAGATGTGGGAAATAAAGGTTTATCTTCAGAAGTAGGAAGAGCTTCTACTTTTCTTTTGCACTTAGGACACCTCATCTCCCAATCACGCTTCTTTAGCTGAGTTTCTTCTCTTAATAAAGGATATACTATACCATCTTTTTTGCAACTGTAAGCTCCCTCTCCATATATAGACATACTGGAAGCTACAATAAGTTTTTTAACTTTATTTTTAGTATTAACAATTAAATCTAAGAGCACAGCTGTTCCTAATGAGTTATGCTCAACATACTTACGGATTTCATACATAGATTGTCCTACTCCAACTTGAGAAGCCTGATGAAAAACTAC
>QNCE01000141.1 GCA_003644405.1 Candidatus Omnitrophota bacterium
AAATTCCTAAACTTAGCAGATAGATGGGAGATTTCTATTATAGGAGAGAGAAAAGTAAATTAACTTTCTAAAGAAACTTAAGGAAGGAGGGAAAGATGGAAGAAAAAGAAGCGGGTATTGTTACTCACTATTTTGGGAAGATTTCTGTAGGAATTATCCAGCTTAAAGATTCTTTAAAAATAGGGGATAAGATTCACATCAAAGGAGTTCATGATGACTTTACTCAGATAGTAGAATCCATGCAGATTGAACATTCACCTGTAGAGGAAGCTAAGCAGGGAGATTTAGTAGGGATTAAAATGGCTCAAAAGGTTCATCCCAACGATAGGGTTTATAAGATAATAGAAGAGTAAGTATTCTAGATAGTTTTAGGAGTAGCTTATATACTTCTAAAAGAAGTTTTACTCCAGGAGAATGGTTTTATCTCCACCTATTTTTGACTTTTTTTCTAAACAGCAGTTTGTAATCGTTAACACTTTAGATAAGAAGGATTTTTCTCATGCCTCCTGTAAGGGTATAGTCAAAATAGAGAAAGATAAGATTCATCTTTTAGACCTCTACAAAGGTAATACTTACCAGAATATAAAAAGGAATAAGAAGATCAGTATCGTTGCTGTAGATGGAGAAAAGTTTAGAGGATATTGTTTAAAAGGATACGCAAAGATCCTGAATATAAATAGGAAAGATAAAGAGCTCTTGGCTGCTTGGGATAAGAATGTAGCAAGAAGATTAGCTCAAAGAATAATTTCTCATATTCGTAAAGAGAAAGTATCCTTCTATTATCCTGAGGCTTCTCTTCCAAGACCTCAATTCATTTATGTGGTTGAAGTCAAGGAGATTATAGATTTAGTTCCTAAAGCTATTCTAAAATGAAACTTATTTTTCTCTTTCTGGTGTTATTTGTTTCTTTTTCTATTCCACCCATCTTTTCTTCAGACGTTTCCTCTTTGCATCACCACAAGGAGTACTTAAGAAGAGATGAGTTTTTATCCCAGAGATGGGAGAAAATCTCTCATGATGAGAGTAGTTGCTTAGACTTAGCTTCTCTTTACAAGGATAGAGGAGAGTACAAAAAAGCTTTGAAAATAATAAAGGAGTTTGCTTCCCACAAAGAATGGAGAGAAGTAAATTCAGAAATAAAGAAATTTTTAGCCTATTTATATTACCTAACAGGTGAGTCAGAAAAAGCCTTAGTTATTTTAAGAGAGCTTAAAGAAAAAGCACCCCAAGATATTCTCATTAATCTCTACTTGGGATTAGTCTACCAAGATTTAGATAAATTATCCTTAGCTAAGAAGTACTATCTAGAAGCCCTTAACTTAGAAGATTTGAGTTTAGCTTCCTATCAATTAGCGAAGATATTCTATAAAGAGAGAAAATTTCAAGAGGCGATAAAATACTTTAAAAAAACTATCCAAATAGACCCTAGTATAAGGTTGGCTTACTACTATTTAGCGGACTCTTTTCTCAGAGAAAAGAAGTATGATTCTGCATATCGTTTCTTTTCTAAGGCAGTTAACTTTTATCCCATAGAGGTAATAAAGGAGAAGTTGAAGCTAACTAAGAAGAAGTTGGGTAAGAAGTTTTTCTTTAAATGGAGACGACTACAAGAGGAGAGGAGAAGAAAAGCCAAACTTCTATCCTATCATCGGGTAAAAGGAAATATTCCAGAAGTAAAGGTGAAAATTTTAGAGGGGGCAAAGAAATTTACGTTTAAATGTGGCAGTGATTTTAAAATCTATGGAAGGAATAAAATAGTTAAAGCAAAGGGAGAAAAATTTTACTCTCTCTCCGTTGAGAAAGGGAAAGTCTCTTTAAGAGTGTATGATAGTAAAAGAGAAATTACTCTCTTAGAGCCTCCTTTGAAGTTAATTTCCACTAATAACTATCCGTTTTATATTTTAGATGTAACCTATGGGGCAGGAGAGTTTTGGCAGAGAAAGGTTGATAACGCTTATCGAGGAAGTCTTCAGGTAATTTTAAAGGAAGAGAAAATTTTTGTTATTAATGTTTTAAATTTAGAGGAATACCTTTATGGAGTTGTTCCTGCAGAGATTTATGCTAATTCTCCTTTAGAAGCATTAAAAGCACAAGCAGTAATTTCTCGGACTATAGCTTTTAGGAATCTCGGACGGCACAAAAAAGAAGGTTTTGATTTCTGTAGTGAGGTACATTGTCAGGTCTATCGAGGCCTTAATGTAGAAAATTCTCTTACTAACAGGGCTGTCGATGAAACACGGGGAGAAGTAATCGTCTATAAAAATGTTCCTATTGAGGCGTTCTACCATGCTAATTGTGGAGGTTGCTTAAGGGGAGAACTTTTTGGCAGAAGAGAGTATTTGCCTTCCAATTTGAGAGATAGTGAAGATAGGTCTAAATTAAGTTTAACCCCTTGGGAAGAAGAGAGATGGTTTAAAGAAAAAAGAGGAGGGGTGTGCGCTCAAGATAAAAATAGTAATTTTCGATGGCAGAGGGTTTATGATGAGGAGGATTTTAAGTTAGTTTTTGGCTACTCTCTGGAAGAGTTAGGAAGAATAATAGTGAAAGCCCGTGGTGATTGTTTTCATATTAAAGAAATTGAAGTAGGAATTAAAGGTAAAGTTAGACAAATAGAAGGAGACTTAAAGATAAGAAATTTTTTTGATAATTTAAAGAGTAGTGCTTTTAAAATTGAGATAAAGTATACTGTCAAAAAAGGAATGCTTAAACCAAAGATGCTTATTCTATGGGGAGCAGGTTTTGGTCATGGGGTAGGGATGTGTCAACGAGGTGCGATTACTTTAGCAGAGAAAGGATACAGTTATAAGGATATTATTTCCCATTACTATAACGATGTGGAAATTAAAAAGTACTATTATGAGAAATGAACTTAAGAAGATTGGTTAGTATCAAGAATAAAAATACCTGGACATTCCCCAAAAAATAACCCTGAATTTCTCTAATGCGCTATAATCCAGTGATTTAAGAAAATTAAACCCAAATTTTCATTACCTGCCCGCCGATACTTACATATGCTTTTAGCAGGCGGAGAAAAATTTGGGTTAAAAAATGAGCAAAGACTTCCCCAAAATTTTGGAAATCTAATGTTTTCAATGCTCTTTTAAGGTGAGAAATCCCGTTGTAAAT
>QNCE01000142.1 GCA_003644405.1 Candidatus Omnitrophota bacterium
CTCTTAAACTCTTGCGAAGATTCTCTGTATTTGCTTTATCCTCCTTAACTACCTCTCTGCCACCATCAACAACCCTAAAGTCACCCTCATAATGCTTGAAAGAGAGAGACAAGTCAAGATATAATGTAAATAAAGACGGAATAGGATTATTATCTTTGCTGATAATTAATATTGGATTATTTCCAAGAGAGGAGGAGAGATAAGATGTTGGAAGTGGCACTTGTAGTGATCTTTGAAACAGTAATTTTGATTGCTCTCTGGTTTGGGATTGATAGGTATCTTGTTCACTGCCGCCACCACGCAAAGCCTCAGAAATAACATTATCCAAAACTCCCCCATCAATCCCGCTGCCACCATCATAATTCTTAACAGAAGAAAAGAGATGTAGTAGATTTGTATCTGAAAGAAGGTAACTATGAGCACAAGGAAAATCTTTCAAGATATCGTTGCCGCCATCAAAGCCAAGATTGGAATTGGACGGTAAGCCGGTGTCTTTCCTCTCGCCAGCGACCCTGTCTCTATCAACAACCCTGCCCTCACCGTGCTCAGCAACATTTACTTCAGCAAATCTTTTAACGTTATTTACTGCTTTTCTACCACCATCAAACTCTTGCTTTTCATTAGCCCTCTTCTCGCTTTGTAATATCCCTTTCCCAGAAGTCCTCCTTATCTCCTCAAGCTTGGCTATTTTTTCATTTAAAGAGGGTATTTCTTCCTCCAACCTAGATATATTCCGTCTAAGCTTTTCTATCTCTTCTTTTACCTTTCTGGTCTTAAACCTCTTTCCCTCTAAATCTCTTAGTTCTTTCTTCCAGTAGTCTCTACTCTCTGATAAAGACTCAACCTTCTGGTTTAATTTATCTATTACCCCCTTTACCTGATTTTCACATTCATTAGGATTCCATCTCGAAGAAACAATCTCTGCCCTTTGGGATGCTTCATCCTCTAAGAATTGTATGGTATCATTCACAACGGGATAAAGTCCTCTCTCTTCTACTTCCTTTAGACTTACCTTTGCCAGAAGGATAAGCCTTTCCTCTCTGGCTACAAACCCTATATCATCCCATCTTGCGTTTTCAATTCTGATTCTTCTTCCTATGAGAAGATACTCTCCAGTAAAATCTTCAAGGAATTCAAGCCATAATTCCAGCCTTTTTATATCTATATCAAATACAATATCCTCCAGGCGTGGTATCTTTAAACGTCCACCCATGCTACGCCTGCCAAGAGTATCATAGAGTCCAAATGAATTTTCATCCCTTTTTCTCGCTCTTTCTGATCTCTTATCAATATTCCCTATTTTTTTATCTATCTCAGAAATTTCCCCTTTTATCTCCCCTATCTGTTCATCTAATTCCGGTGATAATCTTCTTCCCTCTATTTCTGCTTCACCCGATACTGGTTTATCAGGTATAATATCGACCTTACCATCTTTTTCCTCCCCCAAAATTTTTCTCTTCAACTCCTCTCTTCTTTTTGTAAATATTTCATCTATACTCCATACCCTCTCCTCATAAGGCCTATTTTCTTCCTCTCTTAACATACTTTCAGCAATCATAAATATCTTAGCAGCAACTTTTTCAGGCACATTCTCTTCTGCAGTCTCTATTTCTCCTTTTTCTAACATATCCCAAGCTAAGTTAACTGCTTCTACTATAGCTTCAAATTCTTTTGTAGATGAAGGACCCCACTGCTGGAGAAGATGTGGAACTGAGGCATAGTTATATTCTGTTGAGATTATCTTCATTGTTTCAAGAATAATCAGGGGGTGAATTCCTTTTTGCTGTGCTACTTCTAAAATATGTCTTTTGGCAGCTTCTACTTGCTGAGGGCTCCAGCCAGGCGTTTCTCTTTCTATAAAACCCTTAACTTCATCTTCAAAAACCTCAATAATCTCCATCTCTTTTCCAACTTCCTCAACCTGCCCTTTCTCCTTTCTCTGCTGCAACCATCTCTGGATAGTAGACTTTATCTCCCTTAACTTACCTGCTGTATTAGAAAGTTTCTCTCCTATCTTCCATTTCCGCAGGTGAGGCTTTAGTTTTGGTTTTTTAAGAGAAGTTATAAATTTAATCAATCTTGAACCTCCAATATAAGCAGCTGCTACTATAGCTATTCCTGTAATTGTTCCCAGTAAAGAAGTGCCTTCTACTATTGGAGCAACTAAAGCTAATCCAGGATAATCTACACCAAAGTTAATTGTGTTAAGCGTTATTCCTCCAATAACTACTCCTGCTCCATTGGTGATAAGAAATTTATCCTTTCTCCTCAAAATATCACCATCTTTGAAGAGGATAGGGGTCACTAAATTGACTATAAATAACATTGTTAATATCTGACGGAAATAGCTACTTAGAGCAGGTAGAGGATTACCGGCATTCAGGTAAATTTCAGCTACATTGTGCCAGAAGATGCCAAGGGAAGAATAAAGAGGCCCGTTGGAGAGGATATTAAGAATGAATAAAGCACCAAGTAATAGCTCTACGCCACTAATATAAGGATGGTCCTTTACCCAATTGAATCGCTGGGATAAGAAAGGAATGATCGTCCCAACCCCAACTATTGCTATCACAAGCGGCAATAGACCAGGAAGAACCGAGCCAAGGCCAGCAGTAGCAAGAGGAGTGGCTGTCTCTACTGCAGTGGTATTTGCTACTACCTCAGCAGCACTAACGGTGCCAACCATACCACCCAGTAAACAAGCCACCACAGCAAAGGCTACAACCCCCACCAACTTCACTCCCTTAGAAAGTAGTGAATACTCCCTACCAGCCGTTGAACATTCCTGAGCAATCTGGGTAGCATTAGCCTTGGTTGAGATGTTTTTAAGAATACGAGCTATGGAATCTGCATCTACTTCTACTTCCTGGAGTGCCTTGGTGAAAGTTGAGGATTCTTCCTCTTGCCTTCCACCATTATTCTCTCTGCTCTGGATATTCTCCTTTATTCCATTATCAAGCCCGGCAGGGCGGGTGCCATCAGCCACAAAGAGTCTTTTCGCCTCAGGAAAGAAATTGCTGCCGGGCCTGTTATTATTTTCATAAATAGAGGCAGCCCCTCCTGGGGATAGAGAGGCCTGCCTCAAGCCACGGATAGAAGGTGAGAAGAAAGA
>QNCE01000143.1 GCA_003644405.1 Candidatus Omnitrophota bacterium
TACCCCTTTTGGTCTTAATGACTTGGCTTTAGCGGTTGAGATGTTGAGAAAACTTAAAATTCCTTTTGGTGTAATTATTAATCGGTCTGAATTGGGTGATAACAAAGTAGATGAGTTTTGTAGACAAAAGAAGCTCCCTATTCTTATGCAGATTCCTTTTAAAAAAGAAATAGCAGTTGCTTATTCAAAAGGCATCCCTCTTATAGAAGGATTTCCTGAATATAGAGAAAAGTTTAAAATTCTCTATTATAAGATTAAAGAGTTAGTAAAATGAAGCAGATTGGAGTTATTAGTGGAAAAGGCGGGACAGGTAAGACTGTGATTACTGCTGGTTTTGCTTCTTTAGCTAAGAATACCGTTTTTGCTGATTGTGATGTAGATGCAGCAGATTTACATCTTTTGCTTAAGCCTGAAATTATAGAAAGACATAAGTTTAAAAGCGGTAAAGTCGCAGAGATTGATAAGAAGTTTTGCCAACGCTGTGGAAAATGCCTTTCTATATGCCGTTTTTCTGCTATAACTGAGGATTTTGTGGTTGATCCTATTTCTTGTGAAGGTTGCTGTTTTTGTAGCTACGTTTGTCCTGCTGAGGCCATTAGAATGGAGGAAAAAATTTGTGGAGAGTGGTTTATATCTAATACAAGATTTGGTAAATTAATTCATGCCAAATTGGGGGTAGCTGAAGAGAATTCAGGCAAACTCGTTAGTTTAGTCAGGGAAAAAGCAAAGCAAATAGCTGAGAAAGAAAATTGTAGTTTGATAATTATAGATGGTTCACCAGGCATAGGTTGTCCAGTTATTGCTTCTTTATCAGGCTTAGATTATGCAATAGTGGTGGTTGAACCTACTTTATCAGGCTTGCATGATGCAGATAGAGTTATTAAAGTTGCTTGGCATTTTGGAGTTTCTGTTAAACTGATAATAAATAAATTTGATTTAAATATTGAAGTTGCTAAAAGAATAGAAGACTACTGTCAAATTAATAATATTCCAATAATTGGCAAGATAAAATTTGACGAGTCTGTAGTAAAGGCTATGGTAGAAGGAAAAACAATTATAGAGTACCAAGATACAGAAGCCAAGAGAGAGATTACTAAAATCTGGCATAGATTAGAGAAAGAGATTACATAGCCTTCTGTTTTCAGGGGAGGAGCTAGTGCAAAATATAAATGATAAAGAGAGGATAAGGCAAGACGAACGTCTTGAAGAAAAAATGGCCAGCATAAACTATAAGATTATTGTTATAAGTGGGAAAGGTGGCGTAGGAAAGACCACAGTAGCGATAAATTTAGCCTACAGTTTAGCTCTTAGGGGTAAGCAAGTTGGTATATTAGATGTGGATATTCATGGTCCTAACATTGCTAAAATGTTGGGAGTAGAAGGAGCAAGGATTACAGGTTCAGATAATGGTATTGAGCCTGTAAAAGTACTTCCTAATCTTAAGGCAATTAGCCTTGCTTTTGTCGGCAAAGACCAAGAGAGGCCTATTATATGGAGGGGCCCTCTTAAGATGGGCGTAATCAAGCAATTCTTATCTGATGTAAATTGGGGAAGACTCGATTATTTAGTGATAGATTCTCCTCCGGGCACGGGAGACGAACCTTTAAGTGTGTGTCAGCTTATACCAAACCTGAATGGAGCAGTAGTTGTTACTACTCCTCAGGATGTAGCTACTTTAGATTCCCGCAAGAGCGTATTGTTTGCTAAAGAGTTAAACGTTCCTGTAATTGGGATAATAGAGAATATGAGTGGTTTCATTTGTCCTTATTGTGGAAAAGAGATAGATTTGTTTGGTAAGGGAGGGGCAGAAGCTTCAGCGAGAAAGTTGAATGTTCCCTTCTTAGGGAGAATACCGGTTGAGCCTGAAATTGTTAAGCTTTCTGATTCAGGCAAACCATTTGTATATTTTAATAAAGATTTAGCTGCTTCTAAAGTTACAGATGAAATAATAGAAAAGATAATAGCATATTTAGAGGGATAAGGAGAAATGCTTTAATTTTTGTTTTCTTAATTGATAAGAACTTAAAGCAGCGGCGTTTGAGGAGAGGAGAAAATGGAGTCAGGTTTACCATTAGATATAAAAAAGTATCCTGATAAGATATTAAGAAGCAAGTGTCAGGTTGTAGAAGAAATTACAGAAAACGAAATCAGAATTTTTGAAATGATGGTTTATACTATGCAGTACTTTGGTGGAATAGGGTTGGCTGCCCCGCAAGTTGGCATACCTTCTCGGCTTATTATAGCAGGTGTTGGCAACAGAATAGTTAAATTAGCTAACCCTCAGATTATTGAGACAAAAGGCAGAGACAAGATGGCAGAAGGATGTTTAAGCATTCCCAACATTAGAGTGGAAGTAAAAAGACCTTACGAAGTGGTAATAGAGGGGATAAATGAAAAAGGCAAACTTACACAGATAAAAGCAAAAGGACTTTTGGCAAGAGTATTGCAACATGAAATAGATCACTTGAATGGAAAGCTGATTATTGATTATATGGGTATTTTTGGAAAGTTAAAGTTAAAGTTGAAAGGATAAGGAGGATAGAATGCCTACTTATGAGTATTTATGTGAAGAGTGCGGTTATAGGTTTGAGAGATTTCAAAATATGAGTGAGGAACCGGTAAAAGTTTGTCCTCGGTGTGGTCAGAAAGTCAGACGTCTTATTGAAGGGGGAGCAGGTTTCATTTTTAAGGGCTCAGGCTTCTATGCTACTGATTATAAAATTAGAAGTTCTTCTATAAGAACCTGCTGTGGAAGAAGTGAGCGTTGCGATAGACCGCCTTGCTCAGATGATGGGGTGTGCAAGAGATGAGCGCCAACTTTAAATTTTGTCCTTTGTGCAGTCATTCTTTAAGATGGCAAAAGATAGACGGTCGTCTTCGGCAAGTTTGCTTTAGGTGTGGGTGGATACATTACAAAAATCCTCTGCCTGTAGCGGTGGGTGTGGCGATTGATAAGGAAGGGAAAATTCTTTTAGTTAAGAGGAATGTGGAGCCTGGAAAGAATAAATGGGCACTTCCCGGAGGTTTTGTTGAGTGGGGAGAAGACCCTCGAGAGACTTGTTTAAGGGA
>QNCE01000144.1 GCA_003644405.1 Candidatus Omnitrophota bacterium
CTACTAAAACTAAAGCTTTAAGAAGAAAATTAGCTCCTACAAATATTTTAAGAGTGAATAATGAGGATTTAGAATTTCTAAGAAAGAAAGGTTTAGCAGTAGTCATTCTTGCTGATAAGGAGTTTTTTGGAATATGGGAAAATAAGATTGTGTATGAACCAAGAAAATTGAGAGATTTAATAATTGAGATTAAAGACAATTATTTATGTACAGAAGCAGGTAAAATTGGATCTAAAGATCCTTTAATAGTCGGTGGTAAAGCTGCAGGTTTAAGTGAGCTTGTTGAATTAGGAAAAATTTCAAACAACATAAAAACTCTTCCAGGATTTTATATTACAAGTAATGCTTATGATTTGTTTATGTTTAAGAATAATCTTAACAATGAGTTAAATGAGTTAGATTTACTTACAGAAGAGTGGATAAAGAAAGAATTAATTGGTGGATTGACTGATCAAGAAAAGTTAGAATTGCAACAGAAGGTTGAGGAGAAAGCTAAAGAGATCTATGAAAAAGTATTAGAGGGAGATGTGCCTTCTGAAGTTAAAGAAGAAATTGAGAAAAAATATAGTCAACTTTCTTCTGAAGTGGGAGAGGATAATATCGCGGTATCTGTAAGGAGTTCAGGCACAGGAGAAGATTCAAGAATAGCCGCCTTTCCTGGTCAATTTGAAAGTTATCTTAATGTTAAAGGTAAAGATTCAGTAATAGAACATTATAAGAAAGTAATTGCCTCTCGTTTTCTTCCCAATGCCATTGTTTATGCTGTGAGTTTACGTATAAAATATTTACGGAGAAAAATTGAAGAAAAAAGGATTGATGTTAAAGATATTGATCAGCTTTTGAGGGAAGATGATACCTTACGTTTCAGAAAGATGAAAATGGCTGTTGGGGTTGTTACTTTGGTGCTTAAACCTATTGTGGCTGGACAGGCGTATAGTGTTGATCCTATTACTGCTCGCTCAGGAATTCATATAAATGCAAGCTATGGGTATGGTGTAATAGTGGCAGATAGTAGTGCCAATTTAGACTCTTGGTTTGTAGATCTTCAAGGAAAAGAGATTCTAGAGAGAAGAAAAGGAACGAAGTTCTCTAAGTATATTAAAGATGACCAAGGGGGATTAAAAAGAGTAGAGACTACCAAAGAAGAGAGAGAAAAGTATTGTTTAGAAGATCAGCAGATATTGGAGATAGCTTCCGCAATAATTACAATAAGAGATTATTATAGAAAGATGAAGAATATAAAACATATAGATGTAGAGTTTGTAATAGATGAAGAGTTTGGTTTACGTATTTTACAAGTAAGACCTGAAACAAAAACTGAGGTATCACTAGAGAAAAAAGTAGTGTTTGTAAAAGATGCAGGTTCAGCTCAAGAGATATATAGAGGAGGAATAACTGGTTCAGAAGGAGCTGTTATAGGTGAACTTCAATATGCAAAAACAGTTGATGAGGTAAAATCTGGAGTGATTTTGCTTACAGCAAATGTTGACCATAGATGGACAGCTGTTTTCCCAAGAATCAAAGGATTAATTACAGATACAGGTGATATAGGAGGTCATGGTGCTTCTACAAGTAGAGATTATGGTATTCCAGCAATAATTGGTTGTAATAATGCATGTGAATCTTTAAAGAAGTACTCTGGAGAAGTAATAACTGTTGATGCAAATAATAGGGTTGTTTATTTAGGTGAGGCTATCTTGGAGGAGAGAATTGCGAAAACAGAGGTGTGGCTTGAGGAGCCATTACCAATAGAAAATGAATTTGCTCAATATGAAGATCCGAAAGAAGAATTAGAAGCGGATTGGAAAAGAACAACAAAGGCTGAACAAACAAAAGTGATAGATAATGTCAGGTATATCGGAAGACCTAATTATCCAATTTCTCAATTACAACTAGAGATTTACTCTAAAGCTTTTGAAGAACTTGCTAAATTGTTAAATATCACACTAAGACAAAAAATTAAGGATAACATCTTATACATTCTTTTTGAAGACAACATTGAAATAAGGCGTGCTTTAAGGAAAAAATCACTTGAAGAATTAATAGAATTTGATAGGAGAAGAATTGAGGATACTGAAGAATTCCTTAAATTTTCTGAGGAATTTGAAATTACTCCAGAAAAAATAGAAAGATTTATTGATTTGTATACTAAGGTGAATATGTGGATGGACATTGCTTGGGATTTAGGTGTCGTTGCAAGTATTTGGAGAGATAAATATTTATGTTTTGTGCATCCTAATTATCGGGGGATATTCTTAGAGGCAAGTAAATCAGAAGAACTTAGTGAGACAGAGATAAGAGATGAGATTAATAGAGCATTGATAGAAGAGATTAAAAATAATTCTGATTTAGAAAAAATATTCATTGAGTCTGAACCTGAAGAAATTGTTCAGAAGTTAGAAGGGCAATATCCTGAATTTTACAATAAAATTTACAAACATTCAGAACAATTTCGTTTTGGCCCTTCTGTGCTTAGTATAAAAAGACCTATTTCAAATGTTTGCAAAGAACTTAAAAAACTGATTAATTTACCTGAGGAAGAGTATAAGCAAGACTACGAAGAATTAAAAATACAGATAAGTTCTATGCTTGAGCAATATCCTACCATGGCTAAAGCATTAAAACTTGCCAGAAATGAAGTGCGTAGGAAAGAGACTATTCATCATTTAAAATATCGTGCTCAGTGGAAAATCAGCGATAAACTTTTTGATTTTGGAAAATTTTTAGTTGAAAAAGGAGAATTTACTAAACCAGAGGAGATTTTTAATATTGGTATTGAAGAATTAAAAGATAAAGTTAGAAAGTATTTTAAAGAATATCATATCCAGTTAAGAAAACCAAGTTCATCCAGTTTGAATTCTTTTCTTGAACACATTTTCTCTAGGCCCAATCTATCCTTACAAGAACTTTTAAACCGTCACTACGTAATCAAAGACCTCCAATTCTTCAAACTCCTCTTAGAAAGCCTCCTTGAAATACAAGAAGGTCGTGCTCCTCCTTTAGAATTGCCTGAAGAGACGATTCAGACTTTATATAATTGCCTTTTC
>QNCE01000145.1 GCA_003644405.1 Candidatus Omnitrophota bacterium
AGCAAAAGGAATATGAGGAGGTGGTGAGAGGAGAGGGAGAGGATTTACTACTAACTCTTGTACCGGTAGATTCACCCGTTTGGAATGAACCTAAAATAAAAAGCATCGAGGAAATTTATGGCTTAGGTTATCATTATTTAGATTATATGAGAGACTTAAGTATCCAAGACGACTACTATATGAATTTAAGGGTTATACCATCTTTAAGTTCTTCTTTAGGAAAACCTACAAAGTTCGATTCAGGACCGGAAGAAGGTTTTATTAGATTAATTACCGATGAAGCATTATTTAATGCCGCGGAAATCACCGCAGACAAGGGATTAGATTTAAGAAAATTTGGTATTTTATATGACCGGGTGAAGTATTTACATAATGATTACGTACCCTCTTGGATTGCTGGCTCGATGGATTGCGGTACAGTAGTTAACCCCGCCCTTATTTTATTTCTAAGGGATTTTCATCCGAATATAGCTGAGCAGTATTTAAATGATATGTTAACTCTTTCAGTATCGGAGGGAGAAATATCAGGCTTTTATCACAAAAGTGTGGAAAGACCTATGAAATTTGACCTTTTTCATAAAATATGGGAAGCGGAAGACCATCTAAAAAGAATTCAAGCAGAAAGAGATACTGAAGAAGATTCACTTACATTATTAGCATCCGATGCTATCTTTCGCCATGAGGTTCTTAAAGGGATTAGTTCGGCTTTAATCCTTAGGATCGAGGAGATTATTTTAGAAGAATGGTTGCGCCTTATAAATGAAAATAAGGTGTTCCCGGGTTTATTATTACTAAGAGTGCTTAAATCGAAGGGAAGTTTTTCTATCTATGAAGAGGAAATTCTGAGAGAGTGGCTTTTTCATAAATTCGCCCTCTATTTAGACAGTAATTCTGTGTATCGAAGGCTTGGATATGATAAACTGAGGCAAGAGGAAGAGCAGTTTTTCGAGAAGGTTATAAAAATTCTTGTAAAATTAAAGTATTTTGATAGTCAAGGGATTAGAATAAAGTCTAAGGAATGGGTAGTTAAAGGAGATCCCAGAACAGAACCTGATGAGGATTACTATATATATCACTATGATATAAAACAGACAGCAGAACTTCTGCCAGAGGAGAAAAAGAAAGTACTGAGCATAATGGGAAGAGGGGATGGTTCACAGGAAATCCTTTTAGCTTTAGAGGGACACAGTGTTATTGGGCTTTCACCATATAGTTCACAGGTAAAAAGGGCAAAGGATATTAGAGATATTCTTGTTCTTCCTGAATATGCAGTTCGGAAAGGGATCCTTAGGATAGCTGAGAAGGGTTGTTATTTTCGTTTCCCAAAAAAGAAAAGAGGAGGTTCAGACTGGCAGAGTAGCAGAAAGACTTATTCTCCTGATGAGATTGAAAACGCAGTGAAAAATGTAGTTTTCTTAGACGGAACAATTGGAGAAAAGACAGAAGAAAGCAGAAGAATTTTTGAAAATTTAAAGAATATTTTTGGACAGTTTGATGCTATTATTTTAACAGATATTGATAGAACTGAAACATCTGTAGATATGGAACGTTTTGTTGAGGAGTTTAATCTTGTAGGAAAAGATGGTGAGCCGTTAAAATCAGGGCAAATACCGCGATCTACCAAGGATATGATAGATCCTTTATCTTTACTTGAAGATATTAACTTACTTTTAAAAAATAAAGGAGAGGTAATTTTTGTAATTCCGCGCTACCGTATTGATGAGCAGACATTAGTATATATAACCCAAGAAGGGACAGATTTTCATAGTCACTGGATAAAACCACCTCAGCAAAGGCAAGAGTGGGATAAGCCAGATGAGGTTTGGCAGGTTTGGCAGGATATATTAGATAAAGAGGAAGGGCTTCTTCTTGACTTTACTCACTTAGCAAAGGCAATGGGATTTGAAGTAATTGCAGATGTTATCGGGCCAGATAAAAACTTATACCTTATATTGCAGAAAGTTTCTCCTAAGATTACTTTGTCTTGGGATGATTTCCTCTTATATGGTACAAAAGCCGATAGTGAAGGTGTGAGAAAATTTTTACAAATGGCAATAGATAAATATTACGACTATGCGAAAGAAATTATGCAATTATCTGCTTATCCCCTACGTGCCTATATTCTGAAACATTTAGATACTATTGAGAAATATCAGAATAAAGCAAGAATGATAAGTAAGTTAGAACAATTACCCAAATTAGTAGCAGAAAGTCTCTTCTGGTTACAGGGAGCACAATATGCTACAAAAGAAGAGTGGGAAAACGAATTACCTATTTACATTGAAAGAGTAGATGACCTTATCAAAGGCAAAAATGAAGACACAACTGAGGAAATTCTGCAAACCTTAACAGCAATTTCAGATATAGCCAGAATTTATGAATTAGAAAATAGTTTTGAAGACCTTATCAGGAAAGTAGAGAATGAAGCAGGTAATTTAGATAATAGTTCTTATGCTAAAGAATTTCTTCACGCATTTTTAGCAGCCTCAGATATGGGGAAATTTTATACCTTGGAAGGAGATATTGGTAATGCGATTAAGTGTTATGAAAAGGCATTGATAGTTATTAGAAAACTTGAGCGAACAAACCCTGATGATTATAAGAAAGTTTTTCCAATAATAAGTCCAGAAATCGGAGAGATTAAAAAAACTTTAAGTAACTTTAGAGAAGGAAAAATTGACAAGATTGAATTTGCGGATCCCTGGATAGAAGTTGTAAGTAAAATTCGTAGTAAGATTAAACATTCAAAGTCAATTTTTAATAAGGCGGCTTCCGGTTCCCTCAAAAGCCTCGGCATTCCCACCGCCAAAGAAGATAAAGAAGCATTTAAACAGGCAAAACAGAAAGAGAGTTTGTGGTTAAGACAAGCAGATAAACTTCCTCTGGAAACCAAAACAATAAAAGGAGAAAAGATTATTGCTAAATTTATTGTAGATGATGAAAATCTACCTCAAGGATTATGGGGGTATCATTTTAGAGATAGCCAAAGGAATTTAATTATCATTACCCGTTCAGA
>QNCE01000146.1 GCA_003644405.1 Candidatus Omnitrophota bacterium
CTCCTTACTATTAGCTGAGCTTCCCAACTTATCTTCAGATTCTTTCTTAAGATGAGAGTACAGAATTCTTCTAACCAATTTAGATTGCTATTAATGAGAGAATCCTGAAAAACAAAATTATTAATTTTGTATTTATTAAGCAAAAAGTTTATTTGTTCCGTCAAATAGAGAGGAGAATGTTGTCTGAACTTAAGAGTGAGAAATTTTTCTGCACAAAATTTACACCTCCTTATACATCCCCTTGAAGAATAAAGAGGGAGAACCGATGAGTAGAATTTTATATTGCAATCATTAAATTCACAGAAGGGAATTTCATCTAGATTTTTTAACTCATCATGGATAATTATCTCTTCTTTAGAGGAATTTAAAATTCTTTCTATAGATTTTTCGCCTTCTCCTATTACCCAGCTAAAATTGTTGTTTAAATCTTCTTTTCTCATTTTCATAAAGAGAACCTCCGGCCCTCCTATAACTATTTTTTTGTTAGGGTAAGCAGATTTTACTTCTTCTATAAAGGAGAAAGTAAAAGATCTATTTCTTTTATAAAGAGAAAAGCCAATCAAACTTGCATTCTTTAATTTCTTAATGGTATTCTTTATGATTTGAGGATATTTTCTCTTTATTAAAAAGAATAGATTTTCTTCAAACTTTTTATCTAAAGATAGCCAGGTTTTTTTATCTGTACCAAGAAGTTTGTAACAGAGGATGTTTAAATCTATTATTTTTACTTCAATTTTTCTTTTTTTAGAATAACTTTTAATAAATTCTAAACCTAAAGGAGGTGTTTTAATCCAGTGAGGAGGGCAGAGAAGGCAATAGACTAAAGCTTTCATTTTATTATAATATTAAGTTGAAATAGAGTAATTATTATGAGTTACCATCTTTATATTCACATTCCTTTTTGTAAAAGTAAATGTCCTTACTGCGATTTCTACAGTTTACCTTACGAGGAAAGTCTAGCTCGTCAGTATATAGATATTTTATCTAAAGAAATCAGAAATTTAAATATAAATGTGAGTACAGTTTACATTGGTGGTGGTACTCCCACGGTATTAAGCCCTAATCTATTAGAATCTCTACTTAAAACTATGGAGAAAATAATCAGAAGATCTAAAGAAAGTACGATTGAGGCAAACCCTGAGAGTTTGAGTGAAGATAAATTAAAGTTATTTTTAAAAAAAGGAATAAACAGAATAAGCATTGGAATTCAATCTTTAAGAGAGGATAAATTGAAGTTTTTAGGAAGAATTCACTCTACTGGAGAGGGAATAGATGTGGTCTATAAAGCAAAAAGAATTGGTTTCAAGAATATAAGTGTGGATTTAATCTATGGAGTACCTTATGAAACCTTAGAAAGTTGGCGCAAAGAACTTAAAGCTATAGTAAAGTTGCCCGTTACTCATATATCTTGTTATAGTTTAACACCGGAAGAATCTACTCCTTTCTATAAATTTAAAGAAGAGATAGATGAAGATACTGTTGCTCAGATGTTTCTCTACAATATGAATTATCTTCCTCGTAAGGGGTTTTATCATTACGAGGTTTCCAACTTTGCCAAAAGAAATTATCAATGCAAACATAATTTAGCTTATTGGGATAATGCTCCTTATATTGGCTTAGGTCCTTCGGCGGTATCTTTTATAGAGGGAAGGAGAGTTAAGAATGTAGAGGATATCCAAAGATATATTGAAGGTAAAAACTCAAAAAAATCCTTGATAATAGAAGAAAAACTTTCTCCTCGCCGTAGAGCTAAAGAAACTGTATGTTTAAATTTGAGAAGGAAAGTAGGTGTGGAATTTGCCAGATTTAGAGAAAAAACAGGTTTCGATTTTTGGGAGATAGAGGATAGAGATGTAGTAAGAAGATTAATCAAAAATGGCTTTCTTCGTTATAAAAAGAGAGGGAAAAAGATTATAGGGTTGTTTTTGACTAAAAAAGGATTTCTCTATGCTGATGAGGTATGTTCTGAATTAATTTAACCCAAAATTTGCACTCCAGTTTGAAAAACTTTGTGACTTATTCAAAATGTTACAGTTATACAGTAAAGCTTTGCACCAAAAAGATACAAAGGCAAATTCCAGCCCATTTTTAATGGACTGGGTTAACCCAGCCCTTTCAAAAGAAAGGGCTGTCCTTCGGACAAATTTTTCTAATGAAAAATTTGGGTTTAACAATCCTATAATTTATTTTGCTACCACACAATTATTTGTTATAATTTGTGGAAATTTGTATGCAAAGACTAGAAATGCTAATATAATTCAGTTAGTAGAGTAATCCTGTATCTCTGCCGGGATAGCTCAGTGGTAGAGCAGGTGCTTCGTAAGCATCAGGTCGAGAGTTCGAATCTCTCTCCCGGCTTATAAATAGAGATACCAGATAACTCAGAGGTTCGAATCCTCTTTCCGGCTAAGAAGATGAGATGTTTGTATCTTACTTTAAGGTCTTAAAAAAGAGAAATTTTTTTCTTCTCTGGTTTGGTCAGGTAATCTCTCAATTTGGAGATCGTCTCACCCAGATGGCCCTGATAGGCTTAGTGTATGAGCTTATGCCCCATTCCTCTATGAGTTTAGCTAAGGTTATGAGTTTACCTGTGTTGGCGGTACTATTAATTTCCCCAGTAGCAGGAGTTTATGTAGATAGATGGGAAAAAAGAAAGACTATGTATGTAAGTGATTTCTTAAGAGGAATATGTATAGCCCTTATTTTCATTCTGATTTTTAAGTTTAAAACAGTGATTTTTGTGTACTTCCTTATTTTTCTTTCTTTTTGTGTAGGTAGATTTTTTATCCCCGCTAAGATGGCTATAATTCCTGCTCTAGTAGATCAGAAGGATCTACTCCTAGCTAACTCATTAGTTTCAATTACTGCTATGATTGCTGCTATTTTAGGTTTTGGTTTAGGAGGGATAATTGTAGAAAAGTTAGGTGTAAAAGTAGCTTTTCTAATAGATAGTGTGACTTTTTTCCTTTCTTCCTTAGCAGTACTTTCTATGA
>QNCE01000147.1 GCA_003644405.1 Candidatus Omnitrophota bacterium
CCCCGTCTGCTAAAAGCATATGTAAGTATCGGCGGGCAGGCCTGCCTACCGTCAGGCAGGTAATGAAAAATTTGGGCTTAAGTTTGAAGAGAGCTAGCCTCTTCGGCGGTCGATTATATACAAGCTTTTAGAGAAAGTTTTAGCGTAAGTTTTTAATTCTGTAGCCATTTGAATAATTTGACCTACGTGAGTTAAGGATTGCCTTTCGTTAGTGACCACTCCGATAGAAATTGTCAGTATAGGAATAGAAGTTACTTTCCCTAAACGGTTTTTTACAACAATATACCCCTTTTTTATATCTTCCTCTTTATAGAAGGAAGGAATAGTTTTATCGAAATTTTCTATGATATTTTCACATACATTGTTAATGGTTTCCCAACCGGTAATAAAGATGAAATCATCACCTCCTATATGACCAAGAAAATCGTTAGGCAAACCCACTTCTTTTAGAGCATTAGCTAAGATTTTTGCTGTGTGTTTTATTACTCTATCTCCCCATTCAAATCCATAGTAATCGTTGTATTCTTTAAACTTATCTAAATCTGCATATCCTACGCAAAAGAATTCTTTGTCTCTTAGTCTTTTTTCTAATTCCCTAAATATAGAAACATTACCAGGAAGTTTGGTTAAAGGGTTAGCGTCTAAGTCCCGGTTGGCTCGCCAAAGATTTGCTTTTATTCGTGTAAGTAACTCTCCCGCATTGATAGGTTTTTCTACATAATCGTCAGCTCCCGCATATATAGCTTTTATCTTTTCTATGGTATTTTCTTTTTCTACTATTACAATTATAGGAATATGGCGTAAAGTAAAATCAGATCTTACTTTCTTGCAAATATCTATAGTACTGCTTCCTATAGAATCAATGAGAAGGAGTTCTATTTTCTCTTGAGATAGTTTCTCTTGAAGAACTTCTAGCTGGTTGGCTTCTTCAATTTCGTATCCTTCTCCCCTAAGGAGTTTTTGGATATATTCCTTTAGCTCTGAATCGGGAGTAAAGATTAAGACACTGTTAGTTTCCTCCACCATTTTTCCCCACTTGTTCTAGTAGTTTCTTACAAGCTTCCTTTATCTCTTTTACAGAATCAGGAGTAAGAAGAAGCCAAAAAGTCCCTCTTATTTTACTTTCAGATTCTTCAAAGACACTTTCTACCACTAGTATGTAGTCCTGTTCTCCATAACCTGCAACCACCAGTTTTATAATCTCTTGAAAAGGAGCATTTATAAGCATAGGCAAAGAAGGAACGATTAATTTTTTTAAAAAGAACCCTAAAGCACTTATGTAACTAGCAATAACTACATTTCCTACCTCTTTTATTAAACTCATTCCCATTTCCGTAAATACCCCAGTTTTTTTAACTCCCTCTCCTGTGTAGCATATATCGATGAGTTTGTAGGCTTGTCTTTCCTCCAAAACAAAAACAATTTTTCCCTCCAAACCACTTAAAAGTTGAGTTTGTAAAGTCATACTCATTCCTTCCTGAGGTATTGGTTTTTCTATATTCTTGCAAGGAATTATCTCTGCAACAGGAAGATAAAGTTTTATTTTTTTCCCTAAAATTTCTGAGAGAGCAATACTACCATGAGCAGCAGCGGTGTTTCCTACCTCTTTTAAAATATCCATCTCGTCTTTCATAATCCTCCTTCCCTTTCTTCTCAATCTTATCATTTCTTTGTCTTCTCTTCAAGTAAAATTAGAAGAAATGGACTTTACTTAAGAGTTGACAAATCACCATTTGTAGTATAAATTTTGAGAAAGTGGACAAGAACATATATATCGTAGGATTTATGGGAACAGGTAAAACCACTGTGGGTAAGCTTTTAGCTAAAAGACTAAATAGAAAGTTTATAGAGATGGATGAAGAGATAGAAAAGAGAGAAAACAAAAAAATTGTGGATATATTTTCTTCCTGCGGAGAGAGTTATTTTAGAAAAGTTGAGAAGGAAGTTCTAAAAGAAATTGCTGAGAGAAAAAATCTAGTGGTAAGTTGTGGAGGAGGGGTGGTAACCGATAGAGAGAATTTACGGCTTCTTAAAACTACAGGAATACCTATATGTCTTGAGGCTAGCATTGAGGTAATATATGAAAGGACAAAAAATTATACCCACCGCCCTCTTCTTAATGTAGCTGATCCTAAGAAAAAGATAGAAGAACTTCTTGTTTATCGTGCCCCTTTTTATCAACAGATCTCTTTAAGAGTAGATACCTCTGGCTTAAATCCTTCTCAGGTGGTGGATAAAATTACGGAGATTCTAAAAGATGATAAAAAAATCACTTCTTCTACTTAACCACATAAAGGTATCGCCTCAAAAGATTCAAAGAGCAATTTCTATTTTTGCTGACCCTGATGAAATTCTAAAAATAGGCAGTAAATTTCTAAAGGAAAAGTTACTCTTTAAAGATTATGAGATAGAAAAATTTTTATCAACGAAGAAGTCACAGGAGATAGAGAAGGAATTAGAAATGGTAGAAAAAGAAGGTGTGGAGATTATAGATATTTTTTCCCAAGATTACCCCCCTCTACTTAAAGAGATAACTTTTGCCCCTGCTGTACTCTACGTTAAAGGGAAAAAGGAAGTGTTAAGACAAATATGTTTTGCTATCGTAGGGAGTAGGATACCTACCATTTACGGCCTGAGTATGGCAGAAAGATTTTCTTTTAGCCTCGCCTCTTTAGGGATAGTAATTGTTGCTGGTTTGGCTCGAGGTATAGATACCCAGGCTCACAGATCTGCTTTAAAAGGAGGGAAAACGATTGCTGTATTAGGGAGCGGCCTTCTTAATATCTATCCTAAAGAGAATAGTAAGTTAGCTTACAAAATTTCAGAGGAAGGAGCTTTAGTCAGTGAATTTCCTCTTTTTGAGCCACCGTTAAGAGAGAATTTTCCTCGGCGTAATAGGATAATAAGTGGACTCTCTAAGGGAGTCTTGGTAGTTGAAGCTTCTACAAAGAGTGGAGCTTTAATTACTGCTCGATACGCCTGTGAACAAAA
>QNCE01000148.1 GCA_003644405.1 Candidatus Omnitrophota bacterium
CTCGAATTGTAGAGATTTGGCTTTCTCCCTCAGGAGGAGCATTGGGTACCTTCCAAATATAACTTCCATCATTAGAAGTAGAAGAAGTGATAACGTAATCGAAGGTCCCTCCACTATCTTTAGAATAATCAAGTCTTACCTCACTAACAGTCCCCACACAACTCCAAGTAATCTCGTAATCTTCACCTACGGTAAGCTCTTCACCTCCATTAGGGGTATTTAAAGTAAAATCAGCAATAATTTTATTATTATCGTCAGACTCATCATAAGCAGTAGAATCAGCCAAGTCGGAAACTCTAACTTTAAACATATTAGTTATATCATCAGGCACAGTCCAGGAGTATGAACCAGTATTGTTAGGCGCAGAAATTAACTCGTAGGTTGCTCCACCATTATTAGAATATTCAAGTTTAACCTGAGGAACTGTTCCTTGCCAAATCCAGGTGATAGTCTGAGTTGAGCCTACTTTCCACTTTTCTCCCCCATTAGGAGAAGTTATCTCAAAATAAGCAGTAATTCTAAAATTATTATCAGAGGTATCATTTGCCGGTGCATCATTTGGATCAGATATTCTGACCTTTACAGTGTCAGAGATAGCATCAGGAATAGTCCAAGCATAGACTCCACTGTTAGGAGCATCGGCGGATATTAGATTTATATCAGTGAGAAAATCATCGCGGGAATATTCCAGTTTTACCTCAGGGATAGTTCCATTACTTACCCAAGTTATATTATAAGTCTGACCAACCTTCCATTGTTCTGACCCATTAGGAGAAGTCAAAATGAAACTACACCTTATCCTAAAATCAAAATTAGAAATATCAAAAGCCTCAGGGTCTGAAGCATCCTGAACTTTAACTCTAACTTGCCCACTTACAGCGTCAGGCACAGTCCAGGAATAAGTCCCGGTATTAGGAACTGAAGACTCAATCAAAGTCCAACTTGTGCCACTATCAGTAGAATAATAAAGATTTACATAATTAACACTGCCGTTAAAATTCCAGGTTATATTGTGAGATTCACCTACAATCCAAGCTTCTCCGCCGTTAGGCGAAGTAACAGCAAAACTTCCCTGAATCTTAAAAGTATTATCTGAAGTATCAGTAACCTCGGAGTAATTTTCAACATCAGCATCACTGATTCTAACCAGGGCCTCGGTAGTAATTTCATCAGGTATGGTCCAGGAGTATGAGCCAGTATTGGGAGTAGAATCTACGATGGGAGTGAAGATAGTACCTCCATCAGTAGAATATTCAAGCCTTACATAAGGAATAGAACCAATCCTTTCCCATCTAATTATCTGATTTGTTCCTACGGCCCATTTCTCTCCACCATTAGGAGAAGTAATAATAAGATTTCCTCTAATCTTAAAATTATTATCGGAAATATCAAAAGCTGAAGAATCATTTACGTCCGATACCCTTACTCGGCACTGAGAGGATATAGTATCAGGTATAGTCCAGGAATAACTCCCAGTATTAGGGGTAGAGTCAATAATTAAACTCCAGTTATTTCCACCATCAATAGAATATTCCAGTTTTACATTATCTACTGTGCCTTGAGTATTCCAGGTAATATCTTCTGTATTATTTACAATCCAAGCTTCTCCACCGTTAGGTGCAGTTATCTGAAAAGAAGCCTTTATCTTAAAAGCAGAATTAGAGGTATCATAAACACTTAAATCCGAACTATCGCTTATCTTTACATAGGCATTATTAGTTATAGCATCAGGTACAGTCCAAGAATAACTCCCCAAAGAAGCAGTCACTGGGTCAGCAATCAAGGTATAAGGGCCGTCTACACCTTGGGCCGAATACTCTAACTTCACATTAGCAATTGAACCGGTAATATTCCAAGTAATATTTTGGGCAGTTCCTACGCCCCATTCTTCTCCGCCGTTAGGAGAAAGAACAGTAATTAAACCATGAATCTTAAACACACCATCAGAGACATCATTAGCATCAGGGTCGTTTACATCAGAGACTCTTACCACACACTGATCAGAAATAGCATCAGGAATACTCCAATTGTAAACTCCTACATTAGCCACTGGACCAGCAATATAATTCCAGTGAGCCCCGTTGTCTGTAGAATACTCTATTTTTACATTAGCCACCGAACCAAAAGTAGTCCAAGTTATATTATGGGTCGAACCCACAGCCCAGGCTTCTCCTCCGTCAGGAGAGTTAACTTTAAACCCTGCCCGAATTATGAAGTTAGCAACAGAAATGTCAAAAACAGTGGGGTCTCCTGCATCAGATATCTTTACTCTACACTGAGTTGAAGGAGTATCAGGTATTGTCCAAGAATAAGTCTCTAAACTAGCATCTATTGAACCAATTATGGTATAAGAATAGGTTTGCCCACCATCAATAGAGTACTCTAAACGAGCATTAGCAATTGAGCCAAACCTAGTCCAGGTTATATCCTCTGAAGAGTTAATAAGCCAGGCTTCTCCACCGTTAGGTGAATTCAAAACAAAATCACCCCTAATCTTAAAATTATTATCTGACTCATCATAGACTTCCCCAGGATTATCTACATCTAATATCTTTACTCTTACTGTAGAGGATATATCATCAGGGACAGTCCAGTTATAAGAACCAGAATTAGCGGGATAAGAAGAAATAATTATTTTCTTATCAGGATAACTTACCCCTCCATTAGTAGAATACCTTATCTGGACATTAGCAATTGAACCAGCCATTGACCAAGTGATTGCCTGAGATGAACCTACCGGCCAAACTTCTCCTCCATTAGGGGCAGTTAAAACCAACTGGCCAACTATCTTAAATACATCATCAGAAGTATCATAAACTGTAGAGTCAGAGAGATTAGTAATCCTTACTTTTGCTTGGTTAGTAATATTATCAGGAATAGTCCAAGAGTAACTTCCTAAAGAAGCAACTACATTAGGAGAAACCAGATAAGGATAACCATCTGCTCCATTATCGATACTATATTCTA
>QNCE01000149.1 GCA_003644405.1 Candidatus Omnitrophota bacterium
AAGTAATTTAATGTTACAGGAACTATCAAAGAAGCAACAATTTCATTTTTCAACAAAATCTTCTTTTGAAAATTTTGTGAGGGGGTATTTATAGAAAGTTTATAGAGGTTACCTCTCTCTTTTTTGAGATCTCCTCTTAAGAAATATCTGTGAGAACGTATTTTAAAGTGTGCTTCCTCTAAACGGTAATTACTAAGAAGGGAAAGGCTGACTTCTAAAGCAAGTTTTTGTACTGTTCCTAAAACAGGGAGGGTAACGTTAGTAACATTCCTCATAAAGTAGCCTCCCCCCTCTTTGAGGGTTTTTGTCCGCATAAAAAAGTGAGAATAGCCTACATAAGATCCCTGGAAATAGATTCCATACCAAGAGTCTTCAATTAAAAGATCGGAAGGTATTACTAGAGAAAGAGGAGGGGTATAACTTATCCTGCAGGGTCCCTGGACTAATAAAAGGAGAGAAAAACAGATAAGAAAAAGGAGAGAAAAAATAAATTTAAAATTTATTTTACCTAAAAGTTTCAACCTTTAACTACACAAAGGGGAAGCATACGACAAACTTTTTTAGAGATTCCTGCTTTAGTTACTGCCCTCACCACATCATCCACATTTTTATAAGCGGAAGGAGCCTCTTCTACTATCGTTTTTCTACCTGTGGCTCTTACTTCAATTCCTTTGGACTTCAACTCTTTAAGAAGTGCATCTAAATTCACTGTTCTAATAGCCTCATGACGAGATTTTACCCGTCCTGCTCCGTGGCAGGTTGAGGCAAAACTTTCTTCCTCAGCTTTTTTTGTTCCCACCAGTAAATAGGAAGCACGACCCATATCCCCTGGAATAATCACCGGCTGACCTATTCTGCGATATCTAGAAGGTAAAAGAGGATTTTCTGGACCAAAAGCCCGGGTGGCACCTTTTCTATGAATACATAACAGTCTTCTTTCTCCATCAATAGTATGTTCTTCAAACTTAGCAATATTGTGTGCTACATCATAAATTAGATGCATTCCTAAAGATTGCCAACTCTTGCTAAATACCTTCTGGAAACTCTCTCTCGCTAAGTGCATCAAGACCTGACGGTTACACCAAGCATAATTGGCTGCCGCTTTCATTGCTCCAATATAATTCTTTGCTTCAGAAGAATCAATAGGTGCACAGGCAAGTTGTCTATCTGGAACATTTATCCCATACTTGGATAAACACCTTACCATAACTCTTACATAATCGTCACAAACCTGATACCCAAACCCTCGAGAACCAGAATGAATCATCACGGTAATCTGACCTATAAATAATCCTAATTCCTCAGCCACTTCCTTATCAAAGATATCATCTATAACCTGAACCTCTAAAAAATGATTCCCACTCCCTAAAGTCCCTACCTGATCCCTTCCTCTCTCATAAGCCCGGTTTGACACACTGTTAGGATCCGCTCCCTCGATTACCCCAAACTCTTCACAACATTCTAAATCATCCTCTATACCAAAGCCCTTTCTAACCGCCCACCTTGCTCCCTCCACCACTAATTTTTTAAGCTCTGCAACTGATACTTTAATTTCACCTCTTGAACCAACACCTGAGGGAACATTGCGATATAAAACATTTACTAACTTGCTAGTTCTTCCCTCTATGTCTTTTAAAGTCAAATTTGTCTTTAAAAGTCGCACACCACAATTTATATCATATCCTACAAGACCAGCACCAACAACTCCGCTATCTACATCCATAGCTGCTACTCCACCAATAGGCATTCCATACCCCCAGTGAATATCCGGCATTGCTAAAGAGTACTTGACAATTCCCGGCAAAAACGCAACATTAGCTACCTGTTCATAGGCTTTATCTTTTACAATATGAGGAAGCATATCTTGGGAAGCATAAATTATCCCGTCAACACGCATCCCTTGTTTGTAAGATTTAGGCACGCGCCATTTATAATCGTTTATTTTCTCTAAAGGTTGCATCTTTTTACAATAATAATTATTTCCCTCCTAAGGAAGGCATTCCCTGCCCAATTACAATTTTTAAGGCTTGCTCAGGAGTAAACCCTTTTCTTATTAAAGCATCATAGTAATTTTTTGTGAACGTAGCCAGTTTCTCTGCGGTTTCTGGTTCAGAGAAAAGTTCAAGCATTGCCTTCATCATTCCTCTCATCATCGTTCCCATCATCGGCCCCATCTGCTGGAAAGCTTCCTGAGGAGATTCTTTATAAGAAGGGGCTTCTCTTTCAGGAGAAAACCCTTGAGGATTGTATTCTTCTTGAGCTAAAATCAACAAAGGAAAAGATAAAATCAAAATCCCTACACCTATCCTTAACCCTTTAAACATCCACACCTCCTCTTTAAAATAGCCCTATATATCAAAAATAATATCTACCTCTAACTTATCTTCTTTCTTTTTTATCTTCAGATTATGATAAGTAGCTGCTTTAATCTCCATATTTATTTTATTACTATAGGGGTTAAAATCAATACCTTTAATTTTTGCTTCCAAGATTTTTAAAGACCTATTCTCCTTTACTTCTAAACTACAACTACAGAAAAGAAACTTTTCTGCAAAAAAAAGAGAAATTAACTCGTTCAGCCAGGTAACTAAAAGATCTTCCCAACTTTCTGCTTCTAACTTTATCGCTTTTTCTTTTCTGCCCTCTTTTTTTTGATTAACAAGAAGAAAAACTAACGCTTCGGCACTATTTTTAAAAAGCTCTTTTAAATCTTTTGCATATACTCTTACTCCAATATCCGCAGTATGCTCAATTAATTCAAATTTTCTCATATTTAGAAATAGGCCGTGCAGGACTTGCACCCAACCTCCGACAAAGTCGGAGTCTTTTTCGTTGGGTCCGAGATTGCTTTATCTTTGATAAAGAGCAAGTTAAAATTGACTAGATTTATCTTAATTATCAAAGATATCTGGACCCGCTAAGACTCGAACCCAACCTCCGACGAAGTCGGAGTC
>QNCE01000150.1 GCA_003644405.1 Candidatus Omnitrophota bacterium
AAGGAGTTAAGCTCTTTAATAAATTGTTTATTTAACTCCTTTACGATAAAGCCAAACCTCGAGCAATCGGGGGGCGGAAAGCCACGGATCCTATTATTACAATCAGGTTTTAAATTAAATTCCGTTAAGGATAGCCGGGTTGCCGAAAAAGGTCGGTAACCCGGCTTTTTTTATAGAAGGAGACAGATGAATTTATTATGAGTAGAAAGGCAAAAATAGAAAAGGAGGGAAAGATGAAGAAGGGGTTAATTTTATTTATTTTTCTGTGTCTACTTTCTTTTCCCATTACCGAAAGCTACGCTACTATAAATATATTAGACCTTTTTTCTGAGAGGATTCAGAACATACTGAATGGAGTAGGGAATATACTTGCCAGTGTTGTTTTCCGGACACCAGCAGGAGCAGAAGTTAGCGAGGATGCCTACGGAAATAAGACTTACTATTGTGAGTATGGTGCTAGTTATCAGATAGATGCTGAGGGAAATGTACTTGCTGAGTGGAGTTATTCAGGAAATAGAATAGATCATGTTACTCAGCACACAGAGACAGGAGATGTTATTACTTACTACAATGAGAAAGGAGACCCAACATCTCAGACCTGGAATCCTAATGAGTTATATGATGGTGTAGATTTAGCTGATTTGGGATTACAAAGAGCTGATGATGGGAATTGGCTTATAGGTGAATGGGATTATGATGCGGAGACCGGAGAGTTAACACAATCAAGACGGTGGCGTATAACTGAGGTAGAGGGAGATGAAAACGGTGATATTACAAGTGTTCAGGGTGATTGGGAGACTACTACCTACAATTCGGCAGGAGACCCGGTGACCGTCACAACAGCCGGAGGTGAGACATCTATGCGGTATAATTACGACAGTTTCGGATTTTTGCGGAGTACCGAAGTTATTCGAGATGGGGAAACAATAGCTACTATTCATTATAAAGGAGGAAGAGAAGATTATGTTACAGATGCAGAGGGAGATGTTGTAGCTGAAGTAGCTTATGATGGAGAGAAAAGAGTATCTGTTACGGGAACCTCCGTCGGTTTTCAAGCATTAGGTTTAGCTACACCAGGAAACGTAGGAGAGAATGAGAGGTTAACTCTTACTTATAATAATATGGGATTACCGGAAGAAATTACTAATGAGGAAGGCACAACCGTTATGAGATGGCTTTACACTTGGAATTTACCATCTACAGTAGATGGTATAATTGCTGCTTTCAATTGGGACGATACTCCCGAGAGTAGAACGATAGCTCAAACGATTTTGGATATGAGTGGGATTTCTGGCGTAAGGAATGTAGGGACGGTTGAATATGGAACGACTGAAGATGGAAATAGTACGTATGTAACATCTGTGAATTTATTAGGAATGTTTACTCTTGATACAACTGATTTCGACCCTACAGCTCAAGAATTTAATTGGGATGATAATAGCTGGGGTGATCCGGCAGCTAGTGGTAGTGTATATGAAGATGAAAATGGAGATTTATATATGATTACAGAGTATTGGACCGATGAAGATGGAGTAGTTCATAATGAGACCCTTAGGATAAAATTAGATACTTCCGTTTTGACTGCAGAGCAGATAGAAGTATTGAAGGAAGGTATAAAAGCAATACAAGAGGAAGGATTTAATGTTACCCTTTATGGAGAGTCAATCACAGGCTCTCTTAGGGAAGGTGATACACTTGTGGTGTTCAACTTAGGTAAGGGAGAATTTGAATCCCATCCTCTTTCTGAAGAAGAAGCAGAGGTTTTAGAGGTTTATATAGAGGAGATAGAGAGATTGAGTCCGGTAAGGAACATAAGTGATTTCGCTGAATTTAAACGTTCTGTAATTGAGAACTCCCCTTATTACGCTCAGATATTCGGGAATTCTTCTCAAACCGAAATTACCCAGACATGCGTAGAGTTATATAATGCTCTTGTTAAAGGAGATTTAAAAATAGGAGGCACTATAACTACTTCCACAGGCTTCACTTTTAAATTAGTGAGGGAATGGGGAGGAGGAGCAAGATTAGATACAATAGCTACGCCGTCGGGAAGTTGCTATTATAAAACTCGTCACTTTAGAAAGGAATTAGTAGAGGAGTTAGGTTTATAAATTAAAATATAAATTAAAAAGGGGGTAGGAGATGAGAAGACTGTTAATTGTAGGGTTAAGTTTGATACTGATAGGATTTACAGGCGTAAGTTATGCTGAATTAACCGAGCAAGATATAAGCAATATAAGCGCTTCTTTAGAGAACATTCTTGCTCAATTAAATCAAGGAGGTATACCAGAAGATGAGGCTTTAGCTCAAATAGAGAGGATATTTAATGAACAAATCTTACCAGAGTTACCAGAAGGGGAGAGTGTAGATTTTGCTTCCTTAATTCCTAATATTCAGGAAGTTTTTGCTATGGTAACCGATGCTTTAGTAGGAGGAGGAGATCCAGCAGCAGCTTTAGCAGCAGCAACAGAATCATTAGTTCAGCTTTTGACAAATCCTACAGAGGTGGGGTCTTTGCCAGATTCAGAGATAATAAGCAGTATGAAAGGTAAAGATAAAAAGAAAGAAGAAAAGAAGAAGCCACAATCTCCTCCACGGGAACCAACAATTCAAGGTTCTATAGCGGGGATTGAGGAGATTGATGGCAAAATCTATGTAGCAGTTAAGGCTGATAAAGTAAATATTGCTGATGGAAATGGTTTTCAGGATGCTGAGGGAGAAGTATGGTTAGTAGAAGTTGATAAAGATACAGCAGCAGAGTTAAAAGATAAGATAGGAGAGAAAATTATTATTTCAGGAGACCTTCAGGAAGACGTAGATGGCCACTTAACTATCTCTCTGTATACTAAAGAATATTTAAAAGAGAAGTATGGGATAGAGACAGACACAGATAAATTTTATGCTGTAGGAAATGATATAGAGAAGTATATTGCTGAGATGGATAAAGAAGGC
>QNCE01000151.1 GCA_003644405.1 Candidatus Omnitrophota bacterium
AGGAGGAAAATATGAGATTTTTAACTGGGGGAGAGTCGCATTCAAAAGCAATAGTAGCAATTTTAGAGGGCTTTCCTAAGGGAGTGAGAATAGATGAAAGGGTGATTAATCGAGAGTTAGAGAGGAGACAGCAAGGTTTTGGAAGGGGTAAGCGAATGCAGATAGAGAAAGATAGAGTAGAAATCATTTCTGGTTTAAGAAACAAGGTAACGCTAGGAAGTCCCATATGCATGGTGGTAGAAAATAGAGATCAAAAAATTTACCCACAAAAGAAAGACGAGTTATTACCTATTAGAGTCCCCCGACCTGGACATGGAGATTTAGCTGGTTCTCTTAAGTATGGAGAGAAAGATATAACCAATATCTTGGAGAGAGCTTCGGCGAGAACCACTGTTGCCTGGGTGTGCATAGGAAGTATCTGCAAACAACTCCTTTCCCAATTCAATATAAAAATAGCCAGTTTCGTAGTAAGTGTAGGAAAAATTTCCTCTTCTAAAAGACCCAAGAGTGTAGAAGAGATAATTAAAAAGACAAAAATATCCCTTCTTAACTGTATTGACAGAGGAGCAGAGAAAGCGATGGTAAAAGAAATAAGGAAGGCGGAAAGAGCAGGAGATACTTTAGGAGGAGTTGTAGAGATTTGGGCTCAAGGTGTACCACCTGGGTTAGGGAGTTTTATGCATTTAGATAGAAGGCTGGACGCAAAGATTGCCTTTTATTTAATGGGCCTTCCCGGAGTCAAAGGTATAGAGATAGGATTAGGATTTGAGTATGCTCGAAAGAGAGGCTCTTCCTCTCACGATGTAATCAGTTACTCTTCCCTTAAAGGTTTTTATCGCAAGACCAATAACTGTGGAGGCATCGAAGCAGGCATTTCCAACGGCCAGCCTATAGTGGTCAGGGTAGCGATGAAACCTATTTCTACCTTAAGAAAACCTCTTGATTCAGTAAATCTCTTAACTAAGAAGAGGGAGAAAGCGCCGGTGATTCGTTCTGATATTTGTGCTATAGTTCCCCTCGGGGTAATTGGAGAAAATATGCTGGCTATAGCTTTGGGGGAACTATTTTTAGAAAAATTTGGAAATGATTCCCTAAGAGAGATAAAGAAAAATTACAGAAATTATCTGAAAACCTTATAAACTCTATCCTCTATATATAGTAGGTCTCTCTCCCTACCTCAAAATATTCTATTTTCCTCACTTTTCTACTTAATCTCTTCTTGACACTTATTTTGAAAAGTAATTTAATTTAACTGTAATTAAAGTATACCAAGGTGTATCAGGAACCATTAAAAATAATCTAGTTATGGTAAAAAATAAGTACTACAGCGCTAAAGAAGCAGCAGAACTCTTAGGGATATCTAAACAGACCCTTCTCAGGTACGAGAAAAGGGGTATCTTTCCTAAGCCTAAGAGGAATCTGGTTAATGGGTGGAGAGAGTATACGGAAAGCGACTTAAATAGACTAAAAAAGATTTTAGGTAGAATATGAAAACCTATAGGTTAGGAGAGTTAATTTTTATCGGGGGAGTATTTATTGGTTCTGTATTTAGTTTCTCTTTGACTATCTATGGATTTGAGAAGGATTCTATAGTAGCCCAGCAAGCTTCTTACTTCCGTAATCCCTTTCTTACTCCTCAAGAAGAGGAGTTTTTCCGAACCCACAAAAGAAAGGTTATTGACTATTTAGCTCTCTCAGGGATTATCTATTCTCCTCAAAATGCTTATGCGATCTTTCAGGGCAGAATACTTAAAAAAGGAGATATTTTAGATAAAAAGAGGATTGTCGATATTACTCCTAAAGAGGTAATTTTAGAAGATAATAAAGGTAAACAGTATCTAGTAAGAGTCAAAAAATGAAGATTTTTACTATACTTTTATTTACATTTCTCCTATTTGTAAATGCTCCTTATCCTATCTTCTCTCAACACGAAGAAGTTCCTCTAAATCAGCAAAAAAAACTTTCTGCCCAGGAAGTAAAAGAAGAAGAGGCAGAAAAAGAGAGTCAGCAAGAGAATAAAGAACCAATTAAAGAGAAGACACAGCAGCCTCCTCAACCTAAGTCTATTTTAGAGATTAAAGGAATAGAGGAACAAGAGGGTCTTTATTCTCTAGAGCTGAAAGATGTAGAGTTAGCTGATTTTTTTAGAGTGGTTGCTCACAACTACCATCTCAATATCTTAGTAGACGAAGAGGTTAAAGGTAAGATTACTGCTAGTTTAACTAATGTAACTTTAGAGGAAGCATTAGAAAGGATTGTAGAGGCTAACCATCTTGTTCTAGAGAAGAAAGGTAATATTATAATAATAAAGCCCAATTTGATTACAAAAGTTTTTGTCCTTAAGCATATCGAAGCTAAGAGAGTTCTAGAAGGGGAAAGTGATGAGAAAGAGAGCAAGTCCGCTGCCATTCATACTCTTCTATCCGATCAAGGAAAGATTTTCTTAGGTAAGCAGTCAAACTCTCTTATAGTCACTGATCATCCAGCTAATGTAGAAAAAATAATGGTATACTTAAAGAGTATTGATAAGGGGATGAGTAGTAGAGTATTTAAACTTAAATATATAAGTGCTAAAGATATAGTAGAAGAGAAAGAGGATGAAAAAAAGAAAGAGTCTTCTAAATAAGAGTATAGCTACTTTTTTTAGTAGTTTATTATTTCTATTTTTTTCTTTACTATTTACTCCTTTAAGTTATTCAGGGGTTGCCTCGGAAATAAATTCTCTTCTTTCCAGTGAAGGCAAGATTCTTTTTGGAGAAGAACCTAATTCTATATTAGTTATTGACTATCCAGAGAATCTAAGAAGAATTGAGGAATATTTGAAAATGGTGGATACTCCTCCTAAACAAGTGCTTATTGAGGCTAGAGTTGTGGAGGTAAAGCTTCAAAAAGAAAATGCTTTAGGAATTAATTGGCAAGCTTTTGCAAAAAAGAATGGGTTTGA
>QNCE01000152.1 GCA_003644405.1 Candidatus Omnitrophota bacterium
CATTAGAATTTTGTAAGGAATTTGAAAAATTGCAGGATGAAGCTCCTGCTATTGAATATGAGAAAGTAAAAGCGCAAATTGAGAGTGAACTTAAACAGCCTATAAATAAAATATTTAGTAATTTTTCTTCTCAGCCTGTAGCTGCAGCTTCCCTATCACAGGTGCATTTAGCAGAGTTAAAGACAGGCAAAAAAGTCGTTGTAAAAGTTCAAAGACCTAATATAAGAAAATTAATTACCACTGACTTAGAGATTTTATATGGATTAGCTAAACTGGTAGAAAAGTATATTAAAGAAAGCAGAATCTATAATCCTGTGGGAGTGGTAGAAGAGTTTAAAAAAACAATCCTGAAAGAGATAGATTTTAATGTAGAAGCAAATAATATTGAAAGATTCCGAAGAAAATTTAAGGATGATGACACAGTGTATGTTCCTCAAGTTTTTCGGGATTTATCAACAGCAAAAATCTTAACTATAGAAAGAATTGAAGGGATAAAGATAACTGATATAGAAAGAATAGAAAAATCAGGATTAGATAGAAAACAGATAGCTATAAACGGAGCCAATGCTGTATTAAAGCAAATTTTTATTCACCGATTTTTTCATGCCGACCCTCATCCTGGCAATATATTTGTCTTAGATAACAATAGAATTGCTTTTGTAGATTATGGTATGGTAGGTCGTCTGGATGAAGAAACAAAAATTCAGCTTGCCAGTATTTTAACTGCTGTTGTTGAGCAGGATGTATCTGGAATAGTTGATTCTCTTATTACAATGGAAGCAGTAGAAGAAGTAGATATTAAGAGATTAAGTTTAGATTTAGAAGAGCTTATGGATAATTATTACGGGATTCCATTAAAAGAGTTAAAGATGGGCCAGTTTTTGATGGATATAATAAATGTTGTTTTGCAAAATAGAGTAAAGATACCACCCAGTTTATTTCTTTTAAGTAAAGCATTAATAACCATTGAAGGTGTGGGGAAAAAATTAGACCCTGAGTTTAATGTGGCTCTTTGTATAAAACCATTTGTAGGAAAATTGGTAAGAGAAAAGTATAGTCTTAAAAGGATAGCAAAAGAGTTGAGGAAATTTACAAAAGAATTATATGTTTTTACAAGTTCATTGCCGAAAGATTTAAGCTTAATTTTCAATAAGATAAAGAGAGGAAACTTAAAAGTAGAGTTTGAGCACAAAGGTTTAGAAAACTTCATACTTCAGATGGATAAAGTAAGTAATCGGATTGCTTTTAGTGTAGTTATTGCTGCTTTGATTATAGGTTCTTCTATAATCATGCAGACTAATAGAGGCCCTCTGTTTTTGGATTTTCCTGTATTGGGTATTTTTGGTTTTCTTATTGCTGGAATTTTAGGATTATGGTTAGTTATAGCAATATTGCGTTCAGGTAAATTATAAGATGAGAATTTTTAAGAAGAAAAAATTAAAAATTGGTTTAGCTTTAGGAAGTGGTGCAGCAAGAGGGTTAGCTCATATTGGAGTATTGAAAGCATTGATAGAAGAAGGAATTTCTATAGATTATATTTCTGGCTCAAGCATAGGTGCACTTGTGGGAGCATATTTTGCCAGCAAAGGTGAAGTGACAACTTTTGAGGAGATGATTCTGGGAATAGACTGGAAAAAACTTGCTCGCTTGATAGATCCTAATTTAATTTTTATGCTTAAAGGACTTATCCATGGTCAGAAGATTAAGGAATTATTACAAGCTATTATTGGAGATGTTGATTTTAAAGATTTAAAGATACCTCTGGCAGTTGTAGCTACTGATATCAATACTGGTGAGGAAGTAATAATAAAAGAAGGTTCTGTTATAGAGGCAGTGAGAGCAAGTATATCTATGCCAGCAATATTTATGCCTGTTAAATATGGCAGAAGATTTTTAATAGATGGAGGGGTAGTTAACCCTGTTCCTGCAGGTATAGTTAGAAATATGGGAGCCACATTTGTTATTGCCTGCAATGTGACTCAGAAATTAAAGAATAAGCGTATGCAGGTTCACAAAAAGAAAACCTCCAAGTTAATCTCAAAATCTCAAGTTAAAAAAGATGTGAATTCTTTAAATGGCAGAGTTAATAAAATCATTCAAAAAATGAATTTTAAGGATTTTTGGAAAGTTTTTGCTACTTTTCAGGGGAAAGCTCAAAATAAAGCAAAAAGGATAGATCCGAATACACCAAATATCTTTGAAGTTCTTATTCAATCAGTTTATCTTATGGAGTATGAGATAGCAAAGCTGAAAGCAAAAGAGGCAGATATAGTAATAACACCTGATGTAGGTATTTTAAAGGTTTTAGATTTTTATCACAGAAAAGAGGCAATAACAAAAGGTCTTGAAGCAACAAAAAGAATGCTGCCTAATATACACAAATTAATAAAATCTTGATGAAAGATAAATTTTTAAAAGGGATAGGACTGAATGTTATTTTTTAGGATTGACCAGTTTTATAAATGATATCTCAAGTGATATGATTCTTGCTGTTATGCCTTTTTTATTGCCTTTTTTGGGAGGGGGATGTGTTGCTGTAGGATTAATCAGTGGGTTGGAAGACAGCATTCTGGCATATTGAAAGTCTTTTCAGGATACCAGTCAGATAAATTTGGCAAAAAGATGTTTTTCGTTTTTGGAGGTTGTTTTATTTCTTGCCTTGCAAAGTTATTGTTCCCTTTTGTAAAGACGTGGTCAGCTTTAGAGTATTTAGTACCTATAGAACGAACAGACATTTGACAGACACATCAACTCAACCTGGATTTCCACCCCAGGGGTGGAAACAGGTTTTATAATTGCAAGAACAACCTTTTCAAAATCCAGAGATAACCCTCAATAAAACCGAACAGGACACAATCCACTTCCTA
>QNCE01000153.1 GCA_003644405.1 Candidatus Omnitrophota bacterium
AAAACTATCAATGTAGAGATTTGCTCTAAATGTCACCCTTTCTTTACAGGGAAACAGAAGTTTGTTGATTCTGAAGGAAGGGTGGAGAAATTTTTAAGAAAGTATAAGAAAGAAAAGTAAAATAAAGATGATGTTATCGCAATATAATAATGTTATCTTTTTGTAAAATAGATTTGTCGGGGTAGATTAGATAAAATATCACCTCTTTCTTAAAGAAGGAAGAGGTAGTAAATGGAAGAATCGATTATCTCGATAATAAAAGAAGAAAGATATGGGGTGATAAGAGAGATTAACTAAAATCTGAAATGAAATTTCAAACACATTTTAAAGTACACATTCTTAGTAGAAGGAGATTAAAGAAAGAAGAGTTATCAATTTGACAGGGAAAGGAAGAATCAGTGTAAAAAGGAAAAAATGGAGAAGTTCACTTTATTAGTAGGAGGTAAAGATTTAGATACAGGTATATACCACTATTTTCCATTTACAGAGAAGCTCGTCGCCGAGCCTCAGAAGACAGTAAGAATGCTTAAAAAAGTAAAACAAGGTCAAGTTTCGAGAGAAATACAAAAGTATGTTTATGCTCAGTACTGTATTAACACAGAGGATACAAATAGAGCTGCTATAGAGTCAGCCTATAAAGCGCAAAAGATCTTTTTTAAATTTTCTCTTTCTAAAAGGCGACGGATTCTTTTAGATATATATAAACTCCTTATTGAAAATAGAAAAAAGTTTATCGAGCTGTTAATTATCGAAGGTCACCCCCGAAGATTGGCTGAATGGGAATTTGAAGGCATGCAAATTGGGAGCAGCCCTACTACTATAAATTTTTATTGTCAATTAATCCAGAAAGAGCTAGGAAGGTGTGGAAGAGAAATTTTATATTGGGTTAGGAGACCAGATGGTGTGGTATGCGTAAGTTCCCCTGGCAATGCTTCTGCGAGTAGTTCTTATAATGCGATCTTAGCCTTTCTTACAGGCAATACTTTAATAATTAAACCTCCCTTAAGGGCTCCTCTTTCTACTCTCTTTTTATGGAAGGAAATTGTTAACAAAGCGTTGGTTATTAATAATGCTCCACCAGGAGTCTTAAATATAGTGATAGGTAATTCTCAAAAAATCATGGAAGAATGGCTCGCAAGTCCTTATGTAAACGATATAGTCTATTTTGGAGAAAGTAGAAAAGGACTTGAAATTGGAACTAGAATCTTTCAGGCAGAGAAGAAGCCTGTTTTAGAGCTTTCTGGAAATGATTTTTTTCTTGTATGGAAAGATGCCGAGAAGGAAAAATCTTCGATCTCTCTAACTGATGCTTTCTTAGGTTCCACTCAAATCTGTATGGTTCCAAAGATTGCACTAATTCATGAGGAAGTGTACGATGATTTTGTAAAGATTTTTATAGAAAAAGTAAAAAAGTTAAAAATAGGTCCCCCTACAGACCCTGACACTATTTTTAGCCCTGTTACAAAGATTCAAGATTTTTTTGAATTTCTAAACGATGCTTTAGCCAAAGGAGGAGAGATTCTTTATGGGGGAGAAAGGGTAGATTGTTTTGGGAGGCCTGATTCCACTGGAATGTATATACAACCCACATTGTTAAAAATAGAAGATTGTTATCTTAATAGAGGTTTAAGATGTATTGAAGAAGAGATTTTTCTTCCTCTTCTTCCTTTAATCAGAGTATCAGGTGGAGATGAGGCTATTTTCGAAAAAATGGTAGAACTAGTAAATTCTCATGGATACGGATTAAGAGTTTCTTTATGGATTTCTTCTTTTAAGTTTCTACGCAAATTTGCAAAAGAATTATCTAATTGTGGAATGTTGAGGATTAATTCTAGACATGTAGGATTTTCTTATTATTTATCTACCCATGGGGGAACTAGAAAGACCGGGGGACCCTTTGGCGAAATGAATTATTTTTGGCAGAAGACATCTCATTTGCAAGGAGTAAGTAGGATGAGATTATAAAAGAAGGAGGTTTAGATTTACTTTCAATTTCTTCCTCCTCTGTTAAGTAGTTTTATAATTATTTCTACAGGGATTTTCGTCCTTTTAAGAAATTTCCGAGCAAAACTAAATCGTCTTTTCTTTCTAGAATGCCTTACTCTTTTTGTGTGGCTGATTGGTTTTAGTGCAATGTACGCACTTCGTGATAAAAAGTTTGCTTTGATAGCTGCAAGAATTGGATTCATGGGAGTAATTTTCATTCCCATTTTTATTTATCATTTCTATATAATATTTTTAAAGCTAACTCGGAAGATTGCACTTCCTTTAATTTACATTATTGGATTCCTCTTTTTACTCTTAACCCCTACCCCTTATATCTACCAGAAAATAGATACCTACTTTTGGGGTAATTATCCTCGTGGTGGATTAATTTACCCTTTATATGTTCTTTTCTTTATAGGAGTATTTATAAGGTGCCTCTTTTTACTTTTTAATGCTTTTAGTAAGGAAAAGTTTCCTACTATTTTTCGTGAGCAGATAAAGTATCTTTTTTTAGCTTTTTTGGTGGCCACATTTGGGATAGTAGATTACGTAGCTAAGTTTGGAATAGCTTTGTATCCCTTTGGTTATCTTGCTGCATTAGGTTGGATATTTATAATAGCCTATACCATTGTCAAGCATCATCTCCTTGAAATCCATATTGCTTTTACTCGTGTAGCTATCTTTACACTTGTCTACTTTTTCATTGTCTTTATTCCTTTTTTCATTGCTCCTAGATTTATTTCTATTTCTTTATGGTGGTTTCCTATTCTACTAATGGGGATTTTAGCAAGTCTGGCTCCTTTTATCTATAATTATCTCCGTAGAGGAGCTGAGAATATCCTATTAGCCGAACAAAAAAGATATCAGAGA
>QNCE01000154.1 GCA_003644405.1 Candidatus Omnitrophota bacterium
AACCACACCTAAACATTTTCTAATTATTATAAGCCAATTTCCCGTTCTTGGCAATTTAGAAATCAAAGAACCAAACGTACCTAATACCAAAAGAATAACTCCATAACCTAGAGAAGAGAAGAAAAGATTTACTGCTCCGTAAAGAATATTCTTCTTTAAAGAAATTATCCCTAAGATGGTTCCTACTACAGGAAAGACACAAGGAGTAATAGCGATCCCACTTACTATTCCTGCTATAAATACAGAAAAAGGGGGCTACTCTTTTTAAATTAAAGCTAAAATTAAAAGTAGGGAATTTTACTAAATCCCAAGAGTAAACAGCAAAAAAAAAGAAGAAATATCCCTAAGATTGTGTATGATAAGGGATTAACTATCAACTTGCCTAAAAAAATTCCTAAGCTCGCTGAAACTACCCCCAAAGAAGTATAGAAAGTAGCAATACCTAAAACGAAAATAAAACTTATAAAGAAGCTCTTAGATTTAGAAGATATAGTGTAAACACCAATAATACCTAGAGTGATAGGGATAAACGGATAAACACAGGGAGAAAGACTACTTAACAGCCCTCCAAAAAAAGAAAAAACTACCCCTAAGTAAGAATGGTGAGAAAAAAGGTACTCTAATTTCTGCACTAACCCCTCAACCATCTGTCTCCTTAATAAGCCAATTCAAATAATTTTTGTTTATCCTGTCAATATGAAAAGCAACTATCTCAGGAACTTGATAGGGATAATTTTCTGTAATTACTCTTTTTAGCTTACTAAATAGACTTTCTCTTGTTTTTATTATTAGAGGTGTCTCTAACTTCATCCGTCTTCTCCTTTCACCAAAAGTAAGAATCTACCCCCTTTACTATATTTATACATACCCCTAATCGTTTGGCAAGAATTACCTTAGCTAAAGAGACAGCCTTACTTTGAGGAACAGTAACCAAAACAAGAATAGCCATCTTAACCCCCTACCTTCTTAAGGAGAGTAATGAATCTTTTTGCAAATCTTAAACAATTACTCTTACATCGGGAATCAACTTCTCCTATTGCTACTGGCCCGTAATGGTCTCCTTGAGGATCTCCTTGAATAATCATTCCATGTATAAGCATTGCTTCAAGAATGGAAAGTATTGTAGTTTCATTTCCTCCCCCAATATTTGCACTTGAGGTAAAGGCACCCCCAACTTTTCCATCTAGCTTTCCATGAAATGAGACACTTTCATCCAACAATTTTTTAATCTTTCCTGCCATTGTCCCGTAATAGGTAGGAGAGCCAACAATTACCCCTTCATATTTAAGTAACTCCTCTGGCTTTGTCTCCTCCACATCTTTAATTTCAACCTCAACCCCTTCTTCTTTTATCTTTTCCCCAATAATTTCTGCCATCTTTTTTGTTGTTCCTCCTTCAGAATAATAGATAATTAATACATTTAATTTTTTCATGCCTCCTCCTTTCAAACGAAGTGTGTCTTTTACTTCTTAAATTATCCTTTATTTTGGAGGTTATCTGTTAACCTCTCGTATCTAAATATTTTAATCAATCTATTTAGAAATGCACTTACTTTCAGGAGGTTTCTTTTCTCTCTGCAAAATAAAAATTATGAAGTCTTCTTAATGCCTTAATTTTATCGCTTCTTTCTATTTTTGCCTTATCTATCGCTTTATCTAAAATATCAATTGTTTTTTGGTAATGAGTCAAATTTATTTTATAGGGGTGTCTATCTTTTCCTCCATGAGCAAAACTGAAACGGGCCGGGTCTTTGAAACTTATAGATTCTCCATAAATTAAGTCGCTAATTAAAGCAAGAGCACGCAAGGTTTTTGCTCCTACGTTTTCTAAAGATAAAAGTTCTTTGAAATCCTTAGGTTGCCTCTGGTAAGTCTTTAAAAGAATTTTATCTAAAAATTTCGGATTTATATCCTCAATTAATACTTGATGTCTTAAAGGAAGCTGGTTTTGATTATTTTTAAGCATTATCAAGTCTTTTATATTTTTTTCTGGTTTACGCAAAGCAAGTTCTTTTATCGTTTCTCTCAGAATCCCTTTCTCCTTATCTACCAAATTTAAAGTTAAAAAACTTTTATCACTGATAATTGCTTCGTGAGGGTTTTCTACAAAAGAATTTAAATTTTCTGAATACCAATGGTAACGACGTGCATATCTATTTTGAGCCATTCCCTGCTGAATCACTGCCCACCTAAAATCTTTGGTAAAGATAAATGTATGATGATAAAGAGTGTATCCATCCTGTAAAGCGTTATTGTCTACTTTTGCTGTTATTCGTGAAGCATAAACAAGGGAACTGGAGTCTTTTAAGATTTCTTCTCCAATTTCTTGAATCTCCTCAGGAGTTTTGTGAGAAACTTTTCCTTTACCTCCACAGATATAAACTCCATAATCTTTTAAATCTTTAAATGCTTCCTTTAAAGCTCCACATACGGTAGTAGTTAAACCACTTGAATGCCAGTCAAACCCTAAAACGCATCCCAAACACTGAAACCAGAAAGGATCACAAAGTTTTTTTAAGAACTTATCTGCTCCAAATTCAATAATAATTATTTCGCAAATATTTCTTCCCAAAACCTTCATCTTCTCAAAAAGCCAGCGGGGACATTTGCCTGAATGTAAAGGTAAGTCAATAAATCCAGTTTTTCTCATTTTAATTTACGCCCGGGGTGAGTCGTATATGCTCTTTGCCAAAGGCAAAGTATTTTTTAGCATATCCGACATTGCTCTTGTATTAAAAATAAACTTCTTAAACATATGTAACCTTTCAGGTTAAGTTTTAGCTTGCGCCCGGGGTGAGTCGTATATGCTCTTTGCCAAAGGCAAAGTATTTTTTAGCATATCCGACATTGCTCT
>QNCE01000155.1 GCA_003644405.1 Candidatus Omnitrophota bacterium
ACATCCATCTTTGAAAAAGAAGTCAGGATAGAACTACATATACTTAAATCTTCCTCTCTAATTAAAGTTTCATTCAATGTTTCTATTAGATAAGGAACAGCGGAGGAATCTATTCTTACTAATCCATCCCAATCATGTTTTGCTATAAGATATAAAATCTCCTCTTCCTGATTCTGTGGTCGCCATCCTATTTTTCTTAATGCTTCTGCGGCTGCTTTGCGCACATCCCAACTTTCATCCTTTAATACTTCTATTAGGTAAGGAATTGCTTCTTGAGCACCTATTTTCCCTAACGCTTCTGCGGCTACTTGACGCACATAATTATTCTCATCTTTTAATGCTTCTATTAGGTGAAGAATTGCTTTTTCAGAACTTATTCCTCCCAATGCTTTTGCGGCTATTAGGCGCACATGCCAATCTTCATCTTTTAATGCTTCTATTAAAGGAGGAACTGCTTTTTGAGAGCCTATCCCTCCTAATGCATATACAGCTGCTTGGCGCACATACCAATATTCGTGTTTTAATGCTTCTATTAAAGAAAAAATAGCTGGGGGACCTATTTTTACTAATGCTTCTGCGGCTTTGTAGCGCACATAATTATTCTCATTTTTTAATGTTTCTATTAGGTGAGGAATTGCTTCTTGGGAACCTATTTTCCCTAACACTTCTGCGGCTGTGGAGCGCACATCCCAATTTTCATCTTTTAATGCTTCTATTAAAGGAGGAACTGCTTTTTTAGAATCTATTTTCCCTAATGCTTCTACGGCTGCTTTACGTACATTACTATCTTTATCTTTTAATGCTTCTATTAAGTAAGGAATTGCAGGGACTCCTATTTCCACTAATTCATCCCAGCCTGGGTTTGCTATAAGATATAAAATCTCCTCCTCCTGATTCTGTGGTCGCCATCCTATTTTTCTTAATGCTTCTGCGGCTGCTTTGCGCACATCACTATCTTTATCTTTTAATACTTCTATTAGGTGAGGAATAGCGGGAGAGCCTATTTCTCCTAATGGGAACCTAACTCTGTAGCGCACCCTCCAGTCTTTGTCTCTTAATGCTTTTATTAGGTGAGGAATAGCGGGAGAGCCTATTTCTCCTAATGCTTCTGCGGCTCCTAAGTGCACACGCCAATCTTCATCTTTTAATGTTTCTATTAATGCTTCTATTATTGTTTCTCTTAAGTGAGAAGCTATCTCTTGGGAACCTATTTTCTCTAATGCTTTTGCGGCTGCTAGGCGCACAAACTCATCTTCATCTTTTAATCTTCCTATTAAGTAAGGAACTGCTTCTTGAGCACCTATTTCTCCTAATACTCCTGCAGTTACTTGACGCACAAACTTCTCTTTATCTTTTAATACTTTTATTAGATAAGGAACTGCGGGGGAACCTATTCTTATCAATACATATGCGGATGTGTAGCGCACATCCCAACTTTCATCCTTTATTAATACTTCTATTAATGCTTCTATTATTGTTTCTCTTAAGTGAGAAGCTATCTCTTGGGAACCTATTTCTCCTAATGCTTTTACAGCTGCTTTACGCACATACAAATCTTTGTCTTTTAATACTTCTATTAGATAAGGAACAGCGGGAACTCCTATTTTCACTAATTCATCCCAGGTTTGCTTTACTATAAGATATAAAATCTTCTCCTCTTGATTCTTTGGTTGCCATCCTATTCTATCTAATTCTTCTGCTGCTTTGTAACGCACATACCTATCTTCATCTCTTAATGCTTCTATTAGGTGAGAAACTTCACCCCCATCATAACTCACTATGTCTATATTCCCAAATTCTTTCTTTAAAGAAAAAGAGCTATCTCTTTGAACAACAACAGACATATCTTTTAACACAGGGTTAAAAGTGAAACTTGAAGGTAAATGATGGATAAAAAGGTGGGTTAACTTTTCTATTGAAACTTCAACAATCTCACTACCCAGATATGGAGGAGCATTTATAAGAGGTAAAAAGTAATCCCATAAAGAATGATTAAAACTAAGCATAGAACCAATGAATAACATTAAGGAAGGAAGAATAATTAAATCCCTTTTTCTTAAAAAGGTCTTAGCAATTTTTTTAGAGAAAGGATATAGAACTGGAGTAATTTGACTACTTAAAAGGTCAAGTAATCTATAGTAAAATTCACCAGAACCTTCTCTCCCCATAGCAGAAGATAAATTAGATTCTTGAGCATCCTTCTTTCCTTTCATCCTCCTCAACCAATCTAAATCTAAGTCAGTGGAAATACCACCGTCTAATGAAGATTTCTCCATTTCACCAACAAAAAAAGCAGAGTCCTTTCTTATGTGCCTATTCTCACTTCTCTTCCCTTCATCCCTCAATAAATTAATTAACTCATCTTCATGAGCAATTTTATATTCAACAAGAAAGAGGAAACGCTCTTTATATTTTAGAAATTTTGCATAATTTCCTTCTTCTATCGCTTCTTTTATCTTCTCAAGCAAAACTTTCTTCAATCTATTTAAAACAAAACCATATGCTCCTCTTTCTTCTTCTGCTTGAGCTAACACTTTGATAATCTCTTGAATATTAACCCTATTTAAGGGGATATTTTCTAAATACAGTAATCTTGCTAAGTAATTTGCTGATAATATATCCCAGAGATAAAGGTTTGTTTGAAAGATTTCAATAAAATGGGTAACTATATCATCAATAACCCATCCTATTTCATCCAGCCACACTACAGATATCTCATATAAGCGATAAGCATAATTTTTATCTCTCCAGGGAACTGCAACAAGAAATTTTGATTTTAATTGCCCTTTATCTTCTTCTATGGTATGGAGAAAAAATAGCCCCTCTTCAATCTTATTTAGAAGAAT
>QNCE01000156.1 GCA_003644405.1 Candidatus Omnitrophota bacterium
AGCTGTGGGTGTAGATATGAATAATGCTATAAAGATAGTTGAGGAAGATTTAAAAAGACCATTAACTGATAAGATAATCCGTATCTCTGCAGGAGGAGCATTACTGGAGGCTATAGCTGTGGGGGTAAAGAATATGCCTAATGTTAAAGCAATACTTGATGGAGGGAAATTTTTAACTAAACAAGGCAAACTTTCTGTTTTGAAGAATTTAAAGAATGATGGGGGAAGGAAAGATAGGATTTTAATTCCGCCAGAAGACAGAGAGATTAACGGCGTTGGTGTTTTAGGCGGTAACGTTCAAAAGCAAAAAGCCCCACTATTACTAATGCAAATATTAAGATTGTTATTATTGTTACCATTTTACCTCCTTCATTCTTCAGGAAGAGGATATATAATAATACTTAAAATAAATAATACAATTCCTAAAAAGATTATTGCTCCTTTAAGAGGGGGAGAAAGTTTTACAAAAACTTCATTTAGGATACTTGCTGATAAACACACAACAGATAAGTTAAGAAATCCTTTAGCAATAAGGTCTCTTCGTTTACTGTGGAAAAAACTATTCGTCAGCACTCAAGTCTTGAATTACCTGTTTAACATTGGCAGGCATGGCAAGCAAACTCTAACATATTTATATAAATCTGTCAAGGAAAACATATTTATAATAGTCAACAATCTTTCTTTCATCCTACCTTCTATCCGTGGCTTGAGGCAGGCCTCTCTATCCCCAGGAGGGGCAGCCTCTATTTATGAAAATAATAACAGGCCCGGCAGCATTTCCTTCCTGAGGGGGGGACCTCTCCGTGGCTGGTGGCACCCCCCTGCCGGGCATGATATAGATGGAAGAATAGGATTTACGGTAGATGAAAAAGATGGAGGGAGAAACATCCCAGAGGAAAAGCTATTTGACGAAAAATGGGTTTTTGAAAATTTAGATAAGATAAAGATAGAAAAGATGCTAAGGGAGATAGATATAGAAAAGATATTAGAGAGTAAGGATAGAGATTACAGACTTAAGGTTTATCTTGCAGCAGTATTGTTGTTAATACAAAAGGAGTTCCCCTTCTTAGGGAGCTATTGGTATAAAAGAATTATTGAAAAAATTACCGGAGAAGATGAAGATTATGAAGGAGCTTATTTTAGCAAAGAATGCTTTAGCCTCTATGGAGATGGTAGCAGACCAACCGCAAACTTCTGTTTCCCTATAGAATATGTAAGGAAGAGAGGAAACAGAAAATTTTTAGGTAGCTTAGCTCATGAGGTTACACACAATATAATTTGGAATGCAATTTATTATAGCGGTTCATTACATGAAGATTTTAGAATCAGCGAAGAGTTCATATCTGATTTAGGTGCTTATTTTGTGTATGAGTATATGGGCTGGAAGGAAACAATAGAAAGCGATTTAAAGGAGCTATCAAGATATAAAGAAGAGACCCATCGGGTTGCTCGTGAGGAACTCAATAATTTGCTCCAAGACTTAAAGGGTTATCCGATTGTCTGGAAAAACTTATTTAGGATAGCCACAGATATTTATTTTAGCAATCCCAATATCAGCTTTAAAAATTTAGTAGAAGAAGTAAAGAGGAGATATAAGGAAAATTCCCTTCCTGATGGTGGAAGGATTGAGGGAAGAAGGATTTTGCAGGTTGCTTTGGATGTAACGGAGATAGACGAAGCTATAGAGATAGGAAAACAAGCACTAAAAGGCGGAGCAAATTGGTTAGAGGCAGGGACTCTTTTGATTATGAAACATGGTACAGAAAAAGCAATAAAAAGATTGAGAGAAAAATTTCCTCATACAGTTATCTATGCGTGTTTGAAGGCTGTAGATATGGGAGATGCAATGGTGGAATTGGCTGTGGAAGCAGGTGCAAATGTGGTAGCAATTTATGGAGAAGTAGATGATGGTGTGATTAAAAGTGCGGTTAGAAAGGCAAGAGAGTATAAAGAAAAAGGCAAGGATGCAAGGATTATGGTAGATTTAGGTGAAGAGATTAAAGATATAAATAGAGCAATAGAAAGAGCAAAAGATGTAGAAGAAATGGGTGTAGATTACATTTTATACCATCGTTTAAAAGCTGCTCAAGAGAGAGGAGAGAGGGTAGTCGTAAAGGATGTGGCAAAGATTGTAAGAGAGGTGAATATTCCTGTATTTGTTGCCGCAGGCTTAACCCCTGAAGAGGCGGCAGCCTGTTTTGAGGTAGGTGCAGCCGGGGTTATTGTTGGAGGATATATCATTAAATCCACAGATCCCTATAAAGCAACAAGAGAGGTAAGAGAGGCAATAGATAAAGTAGTTCCTAAGCCCTTGGAGAAGGTTTCTTATACCGAGATAGCCAAGAAGACAATTAATATTTTACTTGAAAATTTAAAGAGAGCAAAGGAGGGTTTAGAAGAACAGAGACAAAATATAGAATCTTACTTGGAGCTATTGTATGAAGTTGGAAAGCGTTCAGGAAAGAAATTAGATGCTCGGATAGAGTTATCAAAAGCAAAGATAAGGTTGTTAGAGAATAATTTTCGCAAGGAGTTGGATAAGGAGGAAGTAGATAGGGATAAAATCTGGCATCTATTTGAGTCTACAAAACAATTATATGATTCGATAGTATACTTACTTGAGCATAAACCTCGATTACTCTTAATCGGTTCAGGCATAAGTGGAATAGTTGCTACCATAGTTGCTAATTGGTTGGCAAGATTGGATATTCAAGTAGATGTAAGTTTTGTGGGAGATGAATTAATTCCTTCAGATTTTGGTAAAAAAGATTGGGATATAGTGATTGCCTTTACT
>QNCE01000157.1 GCA_003644405.1 Candidatus Omnitrophota bacterium
TTAAAAAAAACATTACTACCTTTACCACCTTCCCTCCTTGATAAGAGCGTAAAGTTCTAAATTTACTCTATGATAAGGTTTTGCTCCTATTACCTCCATTTCTTTAGGAGCTAAAAAGTAGTCTCCTTTTTCTAAATCACCAAAAAATCTAGCCAGACTATGGAAGTCAGCCTCTAAAATTATATCCACAGGCAAAGCTAAAAACTTACCCTGGGAGGTAATCTTATACTCTTGAGGAGAGTTGGGACTTATCTCCTCTATATCTAACCTATTCTCTTTTGCTTTTCGAGAAAGATAAGCTTGCAGGACAGAAACATCTTGAGGGGCAATGATTTTACTTTTAAGCTCTATAATCTCCCTACTTATTTCCTTCTTGCGAGACAAAAGGTTCTGCTGATAATTTTTTTGGCTACTAAACTGAACTATATTCTTTCTCAATCTCCCAACTTCGGAAAAAAGGTAAATAAATTTCTTTATTTGGAAAGGAGTAAACCAAAATATCTCTAAAAATAGCACAACATAAACAATAACAATAAGAATGCGTTTATCAAGTTTCATTTTTTGCATTCTATTTCAAATTTTAAAACCTCTCTACTAGCTATCCTGCCTTTGCGAGAGTTTTTTAGATTAATTTTCTTAAAAGTAGTACTAAAGTAAGTCTTATTTTTTAAATTCTTAATAAATTTACTCAGAGAATCGAAATAATCCTCTTTCCACTTTACTACATATCCTACAAACTCAATAGTATCGTCTTTAAACTTTATTGTCTCAAACCAAATATTTTTAGGAAGTGATTCATATACTTCGGCAAACACTCGGGAGAGAGAAATACTTTCTTGAAATAAAGTTTTATACTCCTCTCTCTCTTTAGTTAGAGCTTGCACTTCTTTCCTCAGGGAAAGCATAGAATTAACTTGAGGAGTTAGTTGTTGCCAACGAGCACTTAATTTCCTATAGGGAAACTGGAGAAAAACTCCCAGCACAAAAAATATAACATTTATGCCTATACATAAAATTAATAACAGAAGAGCAAAAGAGGCGTATTTTTGGGCAGAAAGGAGTATTTTATTTTCTCTCTTTCCTCCATCGGGACAAAGATTGATAACTATCTTCCTCATAGGCTTAAACCTATCACTGTAGAAAACATTTGAAGAGGAAAAGAGAAGCTCTTAGCTTTTATATCTAAAGTCTTTGCTGCCTCCCAAAGAATTAACTTAACTCCTAAAGACTTACTAATCGCTTCCCTAACACTTTCTACAGAAGAAGCTCCTCCCGTAAGATAAAACTCCTCTACATTCTCTCCTACATTCATTTCAAAGTAATCGAGAGAACTTTTTACCTCTCGAGAAAGTTCCCATAGCGGCTCTTCTCCTATCTTAATGAGTTCGTCAACTCCAGAAGAGGTAACTAACCACTCCTCTGCTTTATCATGAGATAAATTCTTAACTAAAGATATCTTCTCTATAAGGTGGAAACAACCGACTTTAATCTCTCTACTTAAGTAAGGCATTTCTCCCTTTACTAGATTAAGAAGCGTAGAAGAAAACCCTAAATCTATTATAGCAGTGTTAGAAGCTTTTTTTTCTTTACAGTGAAAAAAAAGATTTAAGAGAGCTAAATTATTCAGAGAAATTTCCTTAACCTCCACTCTCCTTTCTCGAAAAGGAGAAAGGATAGAATCAATAAGCTCTTTCTTTGCTGCAGCAAGAAGTATTAAAAATTCATCTTTAGAATAATTCTCATCGAGGAGAGAAATATCAAAATATACATCCTCAGAAGAAAAAGGAATGTACTTTGATAGTTCGTAGCCAAAAATCTCTTTTAACTTACTTTTTTCTACTTTAGGGAAGGGAATATATCTTATAAGGGTTTCAGGCCCTTTTATGGCAAATTTAACTTCTTTAGAATGAATTCCCTTGCTCTCCAAAAAGTCAATCGCTGAAGCTGACTCTCCTTTTTTTTCTATAAATAACTCCCCAATCTTACCATCCTTAACTAAAGCTCCTTTTAAATACCTAGCTCCTAAGTCAAGAGAAACAAAATCTTTCTCTTCATAGGCAAATAGCCTTTTGGTCTTTTCGTTCCATTCACTAATTTTCTTTTTTAGTAACTGACCTAATTTCACCTTTAAACTATCTTACATTAATTAAGAAAAAAGTCAATTTAATCCCCTGGTGCTAATAAGTTTGCCACCAAGCTACAGTTTGAGGAGCCACATATCTTAAGTTATTCAAGGCTTCATCTATTGCCTCTGTATCGTAGTCTAACTCAAAATTACCTCTCAAACTTGTAGTCTCTGAAGGATCTCCTTCTACCAAAATGGTCCCCTCTACCGTAGGATTGCCTGCGGGCACTTTCAACTCCCCAATCACATAAATTATTCCTTCAAACTCTCCACCTGTTATTTTAGCATCCCCATTAATTATCAAAATGCCACTACCTTCCCAATTGTTAGAAGTAATCCTAAATTCTCTTCCTTCAGAGAGTTCTACCCAAGTTATATCTTCAACCGGCTCCACATTATTGGGAGGATCCTGGTAATAGTAGGTGGCATAACTTTTTAACTCATCCTTAGTAAAGCCAAACAAACTCTCAAAATCTAAATCACTATTCTCCTTTTTACTATCAGAAGGAGTTATCTGAGCACTTCCCTTTACCTCAATCGCTCCCTGGCTCTCTATAGCATAAGGAAAATTATTAGCATCTATATCTCTTAACCTTACAACTGCAGAAATATTCTTAGTTATCTGGCCTAAA
>QNCE01000158.1 GCA_003644405.1 Candidatus Omnitrophota bacterium
AAATCTCCTTTTCTACCAAGGGTGGATCTGTCTCAGACAGAAGAATTGGCAGGTATCTCTGTAAAGGGATTAGACTGGGTGAGGTTCGCTCTCAAGAATAGCAACAGTTAATATAACACTTCAAAAATCGTCTTCTTGAACAATTTTCATAATGTGATATAATTTTAAATCAAATGGATAATTTTTTAAAAACTGAAAAACTCTATACTATTTCGGAGCTTAATAATACTATAAGGAAGCTGATAAGAAATGAATTTCCTGATTATATTTGGGTTTGCGGAGAAATACAGGATTTAAGAAAAGATAAAAAACACATTTATTTTAATCTTGTTCAAAAACACCCTGAAGCAGATCAGATAATTGCTCAAGTCAAATCAATTATATTTGAAGACTCCAAACTCTTTATTTTTAAAAGACTCAAAGAAGCTGATTCAGCATTTGAATTAAAAGATGATATCGAAGTGAAACTTCTTTGCAGAGTAGATCTCTACCCTAAATGGGGAGAATACAGACTCATTGTTGTTGATGTTGATCCGATTTATACTCTAGGTAAAGTTGCTCAAAATAGACAGAGAATAATAGAGGATCTAAGACGAAGAGGTCTTTTAGATAAAAATAAAATTCTGCCCCTTCCGATATTACCTCTTAATATAGGATTAATAACATCTTTGGGATCAGCTGCTTACTATGACTTTATAAATGAACTTAAAACCAGTGGTTATGGATTCAATGTTTTTATCTACAACTCATACATGCAAGGTAAATTTGTAGAGAGAGATGTTGTTAGTGCCTTAGAACTTTTCAATAATTTTGAAGAAAATTTAGATGTTATTGTTATTACTCGAGGAGGGGGTTCAACTGCAGATTTAAGTTGGTTTGATAACGAAAGAATCGCGGAAGCTATAGCTAAATCGAGACTTCCTGTAATTTCTGGTTTGGGACATCAAATTAACACTACCATTACAGATTTAGTTGCTCATACTTCTTTAAAAACACCTACTAAAGTCGCTCAATTTCTTATAGAGGTAGTAAGAGGATTTCTTGAGGAGATAAAGTATTTAAAAGAAGAAATCCTCAATGAAGTGAGTTTGATGATAGAAAGAGAAAAAAAAGGCTTACGTTCTCTAGCGGTAGGGTTAGATTCTGCTATTGTAAAGTATTTCCGAGATCACTTAACTCAATTAGCAGAAAAGAGGCGGGATTGTTTAGATTTTTCTCAATACTTTCTTGCATCTAGAAAGAGAGAACTCTTCCAGCGGTGGGAGCTTATAAAGACGTATTTGACTAATCTTTTAAAAAGAGAGACACAGAAACTGGATCATCTTAGAGAAAAAATTTCTCTTCTTGAGCCTAGCAATATTTTAAAGAGAGGTTTTTCTATCACTTTAAAAAATAAAAAAGTAGTCAAAGATGCTTCTTCTCTTACTTTTGGAGATACTATTGAGACTATTTTTTTCAAAGGAAGAACATTTTCTCGAGTAGAAAAGATAGGAGATAGTGATGAAGAAAAAGATTAAGTATTCTCTGGCGATAAAAGAGTTAAATGAAATTTTAGAGGAGTTGCAGTCAGAAAGGGTAGATGTTGATGAGGTCTCTTTAAAGGTTAAAAGAGCTATAGAACTTATAAGGTTATGTACAGATAAGATTCAAAAGACGGAGATGGAGGTTAAAAAAGTTATAAAGGATTTAGAGAAGGAAGTTCCTCTGTCTTCTTTAGAAGGAGAAGAAGAATTAGAAGTTTAAATTTAAAAAAATGACCTTGTCCTTACATTTAAGAATGGCTTTGTTAGTTGTGGTTCTCTTCGGGATAATCTACGCTATCGTTTCTATATTTATGTCTTTTCTAGGTATAGGTAACTTTATCTTCTATGTAGTTTTAGCTTTTTTAATTATGGGTTTGCAGTATATGGTGGGACCTAAAATAGTAGAGTTAGCAATGCGTGTACGTTACATTAAAGAAAATGAATTTCCTGTTCTTTACAAGATAGTTAGAGATTTAGCTAAAAAAGCTAGAATTCCTATGCCACGCATAGGTATTTCTGAAGTAAATGTTCCTAATGCTTTTGCCTTTGGGAGAAGTCTTTCCGATGGAAGAGTTTGTGTTACCCGGGGGATTTTGAATCTTTTAAATGAAAAAGAGCTAAAAGCCGTTTTAGGTCATGAAATTTCTCATCTTAAGAATAGAGATGTTTTTTTTATTACTCTTCTTTCGGTCATTCCTCTAATTCTCTATCGTATTTTCTTTCACCTCATCTTCTTTGGGGGATACTCCCGACGGAGAGAATCTTCGGGATCCTTGATATTAATAGGTCTTTTATCTTTTATCTTTTATTTTATCACCAATCTTTTAGTTCTTTATGCTTCAAGGATAAGAGAGTATTTTGCTGATAAGGGTTCCATTGATTTAGGTAACTCACCTCACGATTTAGCTACTGCTCTTTATAAGTTAGTATACGGAGTAGCTAGAACTCCTAAGGAGGAGAAAGGAGAGGTGGAGGGTATTAAGGCATTCTTCTTGAATGACTTATCCAAAGCAAGGAAAGAAATTACAGAACTTGCTCAATTAGATTTAGATAGAAGTGGAACGATAGACCCTTATGAATTGAAAATTTTACAAGAGAAGAGATTAAAACTAACCTTTACCGAGCGCATGATGGAGCTACTTAGTACCCATCCTAACATGCTTAAAAGGATAAAACATCTTTCCGAG
>QNCE01000159.1 GCA_003644405.1 Candidatus Omnitrophota bacterium
AAAGATACTCCTTTATGTAACCAGCCTCCAGGAAAGTTAGATTTGACCCTGAAAGTTTTAGCCTTAACTAGAATAATTACTAAAAATAGACAGCGTTTGATTAACTGAGTCTGAAATTATAATTAACTCTTTTATTTTCAATATGTTATAATAACTTATTAAATTTCCCATAGGATAAGGAAGTTAACGATGAAAAAAAGAGAAGAATTAGCCGGTATCTCTATAAAAGGGATAGATTGGGTAAGATTTGCGCTTAAAAATAGACCCAGTTAATATAACGCTTCATCAGAAAAAATCTTGACAAAACAAAAGAGAATTATAAAATAAAGAAAATTTTTTGTAAAAAGTGTAAAGGAGTCCGAAAAAGGGACTCTTTTTTATTATAAAATTATGTTTAAATGTTAAACAGAAGTACGTTTTAAGAAGTAAAGAGTTTTAAAAGGAGGTGTTTAAGATGAGTAGGATAATAAAATCTAACGATGCTTTAGGTACGGTTAATCGTGGTGATCCTTGTGAATCGGGTTTGTGTACACTTTGTCTTTGTGATTGTAGAGGTAGGTGTGAAACTTGGCTTTCCTCTCTAAGAGGCAGAAAGATGCTTTATCCGCGGGCTTATAGTTTTTCTACTTCTGGTAGTGCCAATATTAATCCTATAGGAGTAAGTTATAACTCTATAAGGATAGATGGTTATCTTTATGGAGCAAATAATTTACCTAAAGGGTTAACTTCTTCTGAAGACCATTGTGTATTTCCCAATGTTAATACAGAAGGTGAATTTGGAACAAAAATTAAAACAAAATTCAGATTACCTATTATGACCGGTGCGTTAGGTTCTACGTTTATTGCTGCCAAGTATTGGGAATCTTTTGCAATAGGTGCAGCATTAGCGGGTTTCCCTATTGTAGTGGGAGAAAATGTGGTAGGTATCGACCGTCAAGCGGTAATAGAAAATGGTAGAATTAAGAAAGCACCAGAATTGGATAGGAGGATTGAAACATATTTAAGGTATTATGATGGTTACGGTGCTATCATTGTTCAGATGAATGTAGAAGATACACGCAATGGAGTAGCAGAATATATAATTGATAAATACGGAGATAAAGTAATAATAGAGTTGAAATGGGGGCAGGGAGCAAAATGCATAGGAGGAGAAATTCAAATAAAAGATTTAGATTATGCTATCTTTCTAAAGAAAAGAGGGTATATTGTTGATCCTGATCCAGAATTGCCTGAAGTACAGGAAGCATTTAAGGGAGGCGCTATTAAGTCCATTGCCCGGCATAGCAGATTGGGGTATACCTCTTTATCTACATGGCAAAAGGTAAGAGAAGCTTTTATGAAAGAGGTAAAGAGATTAAGAAAATTAGGTTTTAAAAGGATTACCCTTAAAACAGGATCTTACGGAATGGAAGCATTAGCGATGGCTATAAAATTCGCTTCTGAAGCAAGGTTGGATCTTTTAACCATAGATGGTTCAGGAGGAGGGACAGGAATGTCTCCTTGGAATATGATGGAATCATGGGGTGTTCCTTCTTTGCTTTTACATGCGAAAGCTTATGAATATGCCAATATTCTTGCTAAGAATAAAGAGAAAGTTGTGGATATGGCGTTTGCCGGAGGGTTAGCACGAGAAGACCACATATTTAAGGCATTGGCTTTAGGTGCACCTTTTACTAAACTTGTGTGTATGGGAAGAGCTTTAATGATTCCTGGATTTTTAGGCTCTAATATCGAGGGTGTTCTCTATCCAGAACGTAAGCAAAAAGTTAATGGAAATTGGGATGAGTTACCCAGTTCTGTTGCAGTGTTTGGTAAGAAGCCTGAAGAGATTTTTGCTTGTTATTACGATGTAGAGAAAAAAGTAGGTAAAGCGGAAATGAAAAATATCCCTTTGGGAGCAATTGCTATTTATACATTGTGCGATAAACTCAAAGCAGGATTACAACAACTTATGGCCGGAGCAAGGAAGTTTTCTCTTGCCGGTATTTGCCGCGATGATATATATGCCGCTAATAGAGAAACAGCAAGAGAGACTAATTTAGCGTTTGTTACAGAGAAGGGAGATAAGATTGCAAAAAAGATTTTAAAATCGTAAAAGAACCACTTTGTGGAAAAATTGCTTTGAGAATTTTTAAAAATAAGAAGGGCATACATTTGTATGCCCCTTAGTTTTTATATTTACTTTACCGAGAACTCCCCATCTGTAAAGGCGGGGATGAGAACAAATTCCTGCATCTTCCGCTCTTTGATATAATAAGGTGAGACAATATTTGAAAGCAAAGCCTACTGGAGGTAAGAAAATATTATCCTGACTGGGAATATATAAAGATTAGGTATAGATTGCGACCATATCCATTTGCATATGGTAATACCACCAAAGTATTCAGTAAGTGAGGCAGTGGAGATAATCAAAAAGAACACCAGTAGAGCTTTGAGGAAGAATTTTTAGCTTTTTGGACAAAGTATACTGGGAAACATAAGGAGTATGGGGGAAAGGTTATTTTGAATCCAGAAGTGGGAATAAATGAGGAGATAATTAGAAAGTATGTTGAAATATAAGGGAAGGAAGACGCAGGGCAAGCGGAGCTTGAATTATAAAAGCACCACGCCTGTAAAGGCGTGGGTATCTATTGAACTTAAAGAAAATATTTAAGATAATTCTTGATAAATTATTCAAAAGAGTTACACTTAGCTAGCTAT
>QNCE01000160.1 GCA_003644405.1 Candidatus Omnitrophota bacterium
ACCCCCGTACTTTCAGAATACCATAATCAGAGAGAGAGATTTCTACTCTTAGGGAGGAGGTTGTTTTCCGTTAGTTTAATAATTCTGGGAATAGTTGTTATTTTAGGGATATTATTTAGTAAATACTTGGTGATAGTTATTGCCCCAGGTTTTCTTAAAGATAGCTACAAACTTAGCTTAGCAAATATTTTTACTAAAATTACCTTCTTCTACCTTTTCTTCATGGGTCTGGTAGCGGTAATGTGTTCTTTTCTCTATGCTTTAAAAAAATTTGCTCTCCCTGCTTTTGTTCCTTCTTTATTTAGTATCTCTTTGATATGTGGAATTCTTTTCTTCCGCCGCTATCTACATAACTATATCCTTGTTTTATCAGTATTAGTAGCAGGCCTCTTACAGTTTCTCTCTCTCTATCTTTATCTATTAAGTAAAAAGATGAGGTTGACTTTTGAGTTTAGAAACTCTTTTAAAGATAAAGATATCATTAGGATGTTTAAACTGTTTGTTCCCCGCATATGGTCAAGCGCCGTTTATCATTTAAACGTTTTTGTAGATACGATCTTTGCATCGTTGAGTTGGATTGTAGGTAGTGGAGCTTTAGCAGCGATTTATTACGCTAATAGAGTTATTCAATTCCCTTTAGCTCTTATAGGTGTATCTATTGCTAGGGTAGCAATGGTAGATTTGTCGGGATTTCATAAAGAAAACAATTTAGAGGATTTTAAAAAAGTTTTAATATTCTCATTTCAAAATATTCTTTTTTTTATTATTCCCATAACCTTCCTCTTTTTATTTATGGCTAAAGAGATTATTAAGGTAGTATTTGTCCATGGAAAATTTAGTACTTACTCTCTTTTTCTTACCTATCCAGTTTTAGTCTCCTACAGTTTAGGATTATTTTTTTTCTGTGGAATTAAACTTCTGGTTAACTCTTTCTATTCTCTGAAGGATACACTTACCCCTGCAAAGACTGCTACCTTTGCTCTTATAGTGAACATTCTTCTTAGTGCTATCTTTATCTTTCCTTTGCAAGTTGCAGGAGTAGCTTTAGCAAGTAGTTTAGCAGGGATTTTTAATTTCTTCCTTCTCTATCGTCTTCTGATAAAGCGGATTGGATCAATAAATTGGAAAGAAAGTTTGTGGGAAGTGGTAAAGTTGCTCATTCTAGGAGTGCTAACTGCAGGGACAACAAAGGTGGTTTGGATAATTTTAGAGTATAATAAGTATATAAGAATAGCATTAAGTTTCTTTGCAGGAGGAATTATTTTTTTATTGGTAGGGCTACTCTTGAAGTTAAGGCACTTTATTTATCTTAAGAGATGGATTTTAAGGAGATAGAAAAGTTACCCTCAAGTTGTGGTGTCTATATTATGAAATCTAAACAGGGTGAGGTTCTTTACGTAGGGAAAGCTACCGATTTGAGGAAAAGGGTAGCAAGTCACTTTAAAGGTAGAGGTTCTTTAAGATCTTCTCTGTTTTTAGATAAAGTGAGTGATATAGATTACATTCTTTGTCATACCGAAGAACAGGCTCTTATTCTGGAAGCTTCCTTAATAAAAGAATTTCAACCAAAGTATAATGTAGCGCTGAAAGATGATAAAAGTTATCCCTATGTAGTAGTTACTAATGAGACCTATCCTCGAATATACGTAGGTAGACCTAAGAAAATAGAAGAAGGCATGGTATGTTTCGGTCCATTTGTTAATGCTAAACTTCTTAAATCTGCTTTAAAAATAATTCGCAGAATATTTCCTTACCGTTCTTGTAAAAGATTCGCTAAAAAACCTTGCCTTTACTTTCATCTTAATTTATGTCCTGCTCCTTGCAAAGGAGATGTTGATGTTTTCGAATATAAGAAAAACGTAGAAGGAGTGTGTAAAATAATCCGTGGAGAAAGGAAAGAGTTGATAGAGGAGTTTCATAAACTTATGGAAAAGTTTTCTCAAGAGGCGAAGTTTGAGGAAGCAGCAAAGGTAAGAGATAAATTGTTAGCTATCTACAATCTTTATGCCGGTAGAAGAGAATTCAGCCAGTTAAATGTATTGAAGAAGATTTTAGGACTTAAGAGAATACCTTTTACCATTGAAGCGATAGATGTCTCTTCTCTTACAGGTAAGGAAGCTACCGGTTCAGTAATTGTTTTTAAGGATGGTGTTCCTGATAAAAGTAACTATCGCCGTTACCGCATAAAAGAGGTGGAAGGTATTGATGACTATAAGATGATTGCTGAGGTGGTAAGGAGGAGGTATCGCCGTTTAAAAGAAGAGAGAAAACCTCTACCTGATCTAGTGATTATTGATGGAGGTAAGGGTCATCTGGGTGTAGCTAAGAAAGAGTTAGATAAGCTAGGGTTAAAGATTCCAGTTATAGGGATAGCTAAGAAAAATGAAGAGATATGGCTACCTGGGGAAGATGAGCCCTTAATTATTCCTAAAGATAGTGCTGTGCTTCATCTTATTCAAAGAGTAAGGAATGAAGCGCACCGCTTTGCTCATTCCTATCACCATCTTTTAAGAAAAAAGAAGTTAATAAAAAGATAATAAGGAGTCAACTATAAAAAATGAATAAGCAAAAATTATTTAAAACATCTGTTTTCCAAGAGCAAGGTATAAATGGTACGCAAAAGCTTTGTAGAGGTGGCAATAACTGCCTCGGTATAGGA
>QNCE01000161.1 GCA_003644405.1 Candidatus Omnitrophota bacterium
ATTCTTCAACCGTTACCCCATCAATGCCGGGAGCTTTATCCCTTTTTAGCTCCAAAAAGCACCTTCTGAGAAAATCCTCGGTAAGCAGATGAGCTAAGGAAGTAAAAATGAACAGTATCGGCCACCGACACCATAAATATTTCGAGACTCAATCCCTTCGCTTACGCTGCAGCTCGATACCTCCTGCTTCACGCACCGCCTCATCCATTACTGAATGGGACGGGGGATTAGGTGTTAGTCTGGTGGCTAACCTTTACCCAAACCAGACTTACACTGGTAAGAACTAATGTGCTTTCTCGGCACACTCATTTCTCATTTGATACAGACCACACGACCATCTGTCATTTTTACAAGATCTAAAACGTTAAGTTTAAATACCGCATTGGGACTACCACCAGCAGCCCAGATTTCTTTATATTGCATAAGGTCCTCATCAATGAAGGTCATGAGCTTTTCAAGATGACCAACCGGTGGAACTCCACCAATTGAAAAACCAGTTTTCTGGCGAACAAAATCAGCATCTGCTTTCTCAACAGGTTCATTAATGAGATTACCTATCTTTTTCTCATTTACACGATTTGAGCCACTGGCAATAACTAAGATGGGTTTATGTGTGTTTTTGGTTTTGAAGATAAGGGATTTAGCGATCTGTCCAACCTTACATCCAACAGCTTTAGCTGCATCACTGGCACTTCGCGTGGTGTGTGGCAGTTCCATTACTTGATGGGAAAAGCCAAGAGTCTTTAGTGTATCCTGAACTTTCTTGGCACTTGGACTTAATTTTTTAAACTCCATATTTCACCCCTTTAGGTAAGAAGCAAATTATCCACTTACACCATTTATTTGTCCTTTTCAAATCTACCCTTAATAAACAAGGCTATCTATAAGCATTCCTTGTAAAAGATAGTTTATTTAGCGCAAAATTAATTCTCTCCATCTATCACCTGGAATTACACCTTCATAAACCTTTGCAACATCAAGCTCGGAAGTAACAATTTATCTCATTAAAAAAAGCAAACCCAGAACCACCAGGCCTGCTCCTGCTCCTTTCATCAAGGTTAACTTCTCCCCTAAGAAAGAGACACCCACAAGAAAGGTAACCAGGGGATAAGCTGCAATGAAGGGGACTACTCGAGAGGCAGCACCGGACTTTAAAGCAAAAAAGTAGGCAAGATGTCCTAAAAGAGAGGCAAACACAGCTTCTCCTGCAAGATAAAGAATATCAGTTCGGCCCACATAAGTTAAATTCTTAATCTGGCCACTAAGAACACCATAAACTAACAAAATTGCAGCTACAACAAATGTACGTACATAAAGGCCAATTAGAGGTGAGACCTTTGTTAGGCCTATCTTCCCAAATACAGGAGCTAAACCCCAAAAAACCATAGCTAAAAAAGCGAACAGATAAATATTCATCTTTCTTTCTCCTTTATTTGTTGTCCTCAAGCCCACTTCTTGATAAATAAGGCATTCTATACAAGTATCCCTTCTAAAAGCAATTATTATAGCTATACCTACCAAAAAGTAGTGCCTGCAACTTTTACGAAACCACGTAATATCGTTACCTGACCTATCATGAGCCTATCCATCTCTTAAACCTTGCCTGGTTAGATTTGAGTATAGATTATCCTTCGGTAAAAAATTAAAAAGCCTCTCTGCAGTTAACTTTCCCTGGAGCATTTTTGCAAAGTATTCTCTTACCCTGTTACTTTTCTTAGCCCAATCCAGGAAAAAAGAGGGCATTCTGTAAAAAAATGCAGAAATTAGAAAAAGAACTCTAAGATAGTAAAATATCTCTTTTTGTGCTATCTTATTAAACTCTTCACAGCTTTTCTTTTTTTCAATAATACTTTTTAAAAAATTTGCAGCCAATTTCCCACTTTTTATCCCCCAGAATATTCCCTCACCACTTAAAGGGTCTACAAAATTTCCTGCCTCACCTATAAGAAGAAAATTGTCTTTTGCTACTTTATTGGTCCATGAAGGCAGGCTAATTGGATATGAGGCAACTTTTATTTTCTCATAAACAGGAAAAAGAAAGTCTAAATAAATTTTTAGCAAGCTAACAAGCTGATACCTTTTAGTGGATCTGGTCATACAGCCTATACCAACAGTTAAATGATCCTTTTTAGGAAAAACCCACGCCCAGCCTAAAGGAACACGGTTCAAATCTGCTCTTATTTTTTCATTGTATTTTTCCAAAATATCTAAAGGAACTTTTACATCTGCCTGAAGTGTCTTTGCCCATCTTCTTTTTACCTGTATTTTCTTTGAAAGAAAACTACCTGCCCCGCCGGCATCTACAACATAGTGTGCTTTAAATACTCCTTTATTTGTATAGATATTTTCTCCTTCTACTTTTTCAACTTTAGTATTATCATATATTTTTGTTCCTTTTTCAGCCGCCTTTTGAGCAAGGTAGTAGTCAAAATTAGCTCTTTCTATAGTGTAAATAAAAGGATCTGGCCAGGATAATATAAATTTTTCCTTCATCTCATAACTGAAAAGAATCTGTCTTACCTGACGATGTACCAAACAAGTTATATCGAAATCAAAGAGTTTATTTATTCTTGCTGTAATTCCTCCTGCACATACCTTTGGACGAGGCAGGCTTTCTTTTTCTAAAATTGCATTATCAATACCAAATTTTGAG
>QNCE01000162.1 GCA_003644405.1 Candidatus Omnitrophota bacterium
CTGAAGAGATGAAGGTATCTTCTCTCCCAATGGAAGTCTCTATTGTTTTTACATTGCGATAATAAAGATTTGCAATTTCACCTTAGGATTTTATATTGGAGGTTTTAGTTTTTTGCGCAGATTGTTGGAAATGGTAGGGATGAAGATAGAAGTCCAATAGAAGTTTAGGAATGAGAATGTAGATGGATTTTTAGATTTACTTTTCAGAAAAAACTTTCTCTTTTAAAGAATAAGGTAAGCTTTGTATAGTCTCTTTAAGGAATTTAGAAGCATTAAGTATCTCTAAAACCACAGACTCTTTTTTCCTGGTATAGTGAATAATGAACATTCCTATCTTTTCTGCATAATCATAAGGCATATCAGAGAATCTTATTACTAAAAGGTCATCTTCGGTGAAATATTTTACTTTCATATCTATCCCTCTATAGAATCCTTAGTAATTCCTAATTTTTGAGAAGTAGCATCTTTTAGTTTTTCCAAAGAATGTTTACTGAATACTATATTTACTTTCACGGAAGCTATTATACCTATATATACTTACTTTGTTATTTTTTTACAAAGCAATTATTTTTTTACAAATGCCACTGTAGAATATTTTGTATAAATTAACTAAAGTAATTGAACCCAAAATTTGCATTAGAGATTGAAAAGCTTTGTAAGTTATTCAAAATGTTACAGTTATAGAGAATAGCTTTACACCAAAAAGATACAAAGGCAAATTCCAGCCCATTTTTAATGGGCTGGGTTAACCCAGCCCTTTCAGAAGAAAGGGCTTCTCCTTTTTAGACAAATTTTTCTAATGAAAAATTTGGGTTGAATTTTGGATTCTGATGAGCAGTGTAAATCCACTTCACCCCATAATTCTTAATTTATAAATGAGGGGAAATCCTTACAGTGATGAGGTGATAAATAAAGACAAAACTATTGTGGTTGTTGGCTTAAGGGCACAGGTTGATTTTTAATGTAATCGTAAAAAGGGAAAAGATTGACAACCTGTATTTTTGTGTTATTATTTTGGAAAAAGTAATACAAAAATAGGAGAAAAATGTCTAAAGTTTTTAGATTCGGAGTTTCCTCGCCTGAGGATTTAGTTAAGAAGTTTGATTTATTTATTAAAGAGAAAAATTACCCTAAGGGTAAATGAGAGAGTTTGAAAAAGATATCAGCAAGAATTTGAGGAAATATTTAAAAAATATCCTGATAAGAATTAGGTTTTGTTGCCATGTCTTCATCTTGCCCAGGAAAGATGGGGGTATTTAACGGAGAAGATTATATCGTTTTTGGCACAAAGGTTAGGTTTATCCAAGATGGAAGTTTATAGCGTGGCTACTTTTTATTCTATGCGCACTCTCGAAAAACAGGGAAAGTTCGTTATCCGTGTTTGCGTATCTTTGCCTTGCTATCTTAAAGGCTCGAGAGAAATTTTAGAAGCTATAAAGAAAGAGTTGAATATTGAAGAATATCAAACCACTGCCGATAAAAAATTTACTATAAAGCCAGTTTCCTGTTTGGGTCTTTGTGATATAGCACCTGCAATAATGATTAATAAAGAAGTATATGGAAATTTGACTCCTCAGAAAGTAAGAGACATAATTCAAAAATACAAAGAGGCAAAATGAACCCTGTTAGGATTCAAGGATAACATATTGGAGCAAGAATGGAATATAAATCGCATGTATCCTCCGCGGAGTATCTCTAATGGAGTGAGAGTAATATTGAAGAATATAGAAAAGAAAATTATTCCCGGATATCAATAGCTATATACATAAAGAGGGATAAAATTTTCCTACCAGCTTCTTCAATGTGGTTTTATAAAATTGGAGAGATAAGTTTATGGAATATCGCAAATTGGGTAGTTCAGAGCTTAAAGTTTCTGCCCTAGGCTTAGGGACATGGGCATTTGGTGGAGATAGATGGTGGGGTCCTCAAAATGATAAAGATTCTATTTCTACTCTTTCAAAGGCTATTGAAGAGGGAATAAATTTTATTGATACAGCACCGGTTTACGGCAAGGGTCATTCCGAAGAATTGATAGGTAGATTTTTAAAAAAGAGGGGGCTTAGAGAAAAGATAATTCTTGCTACTAAATTAGGGTTAAGCTGGGAAAAGGGGAAGATTTACCACAATCTTAAAAGAGAGAGAATGTGGGAAGAGATAGATGAATCAAGAAGAAGATTGCAAACAGATTATATTGACCTCTATCAGGTCCATTGGCCTGATCCAGAGACTTCTATTAAGGAAACAGCAGAGACTATGTATGAGTTTTATGAAAAGAAGTTAATTAAGGCTGTAGGGGTAAGTAATTATTCGGTAGAGCAGATGCAGGAATTTATGAAATACTGCCCTCTACATACCTTACAGCCTCCTTATAATATGTTCAGAAGAGAGATTGAGAGAGAGATAGTTCCTTTCTGTATAGAAAACAATATTTCAATAATCAGTTATATACCTTTACATTCAGGGATACTTACAGGGAAATTCTTCTTTAAGGAGGTGGAGATACCAGACGATTTATGCAGAAAGAATCACCGTGATTTAAAAGAACCTTATTATTCTTTGAATAAAGAAGTTTTGAAAAAGATTAGGGAAATAGCATCCTTATATAGTAAAACCTTAACTCAATTTGTTCTTAATTGGACTTACCA
>QNCE01000163.1 GCA_003644405.1 Candidatus Omnitrophota bacterium
GAGGAGGAATAGTTGTTAGCTCCAAGGCTTTATCAGAATATGAGGAATGTAAACTTAAAGCTAATTTTTTAATTAAGAGATATAAAGAATTCAGATTATTTGAAAGTATTCTTTATAACAAAGACTATGTATTTTTAGAAGAGCATTTAAAAAGATTGAAAAGTTCAGCAGAATATTTCGGTTTTAATTTTGATATTTTAAAAATCAGACAGGCTTTGAAAGAAGTGAGGGAGAAGTTAAGCGATAAAAAGTTTTACAAGGTAAAGTTGTTTCTGGATAAGAAAGGAAAAGTAGAGGTTGAATGGCAAATTTTAAAAAATCTTAAATTTAAAGGCAAAAATCAAGTCATACTTTCTAAAGCAAAAACTGATCCTTGTGATATATTTCTTTACCACAAAACCACAAATAGATATCTTTATGATTCTGAGTATAGAAAAGCTTTAAATAAGGGATTTTGTGAGGTAATATTTACAAATAAGAAAGGAGAGGTTACCGAAGGAGCGATTTCTAATATTTTTATATTAAAAGATGGTATTTATTTTACCCCTCCTGTAAATGCAGGACTTTTAGATGGAGTATATAGAAGATATTTCATTAAAATAAACCGTAAAAAAATTATTGAAAAACCTTTGTTCCTCCAAGATCTTATAAAAGCAGACAAAATCTTTATTTGCAATTCAGTAAGAGGACTTTTCCCTGTAACTCTTGTGCTTCCTGAATTCTGATGGAAAATAAATAATAAATCAACCCACAAAGTATACTTTTTAACTTTTCAAACAGTTTCTTATCAAAAAATGATAGAGGTTTTAGGTGTAATCAGGTGTCTTTACTTTTCTAAGATACAGTTTATTCTATTTGATTTTTTTCAAAATTAGTTTAGAATTGTATTTACTAGAAAGGAGTGGGTTATGATGGTACGTTTTGAAGATTTTTCTAAGTTAGAGCTAAAAGTAGGTAAAATTTTGGAGGTAAGGGATCATCCCAACGCAGATAAACTCTACCTTTTAAAGGTAGATATTGGAGAGAAGATAATTCAACTAGTGGCAGGGTTAAAGCCATGGTATACGCACAAAGATTTAGAGGGGAAATTAATTGTGGTAGTAGCTAACTTAGAACCTAAAGAGTTGAGAGGTTTTCTTTCCCAAGGAATGCTTCTAGCTGCCCAATCTAAAGAAAAGGTAGTGCTAATTTCCCCTCAAGAAGAGATTGCCCCGGGAAGTGTGATAAGGTAAAGATTGAGGGCATGAAAACAAGATATATAAAACTGTCGACTAAGGGAAATACTGATATTATTGATATTACGCCTTATTTAGAAAGATTAATTAAAGAAGAAAATGTAAAAGAAGGAATTATTTTTCTAAATGTGATTGGTTCAACTGCAGGTTTAACTACTATGGAATATGAGCCTGGGCAAATTAAAGATTTGAAAAACATTTTTGAGAAAATTATTCCCTACCGTAAAGATTATGCTCACAATTTCACTTGGCATGATGATAACGCTCACTCCCATCTTCGAAGTTCTCTTATAAAAACTAACTTTTTTGTTCCTGTAACCGGAGGCAAATTAGATTTAGGTACTTGGCAGCAGGTAGTTTTAATCGATTTTGATATTCGTCCTCGACAACGAAAAATTGTGGTAAAAATACTCACCTAATGAGAGAAATTCCTCTCTCTTCCAGAAATTTAGTGTTTATAGATGTAGAAACTACTGGTCTTGCTCCCTGTGGAGGAGATGCTATATGCGAGATAGGAGCAGTAAAAATTAATACCCAAGAAAAGATAATTGATAAATTTCATACTTTGGTTAATCCCAGAAGAGAAATTCCTTCTCAGGTAAGTTTAATTCACGGTATCCACAACAGAGACGTGGAAGGCGCTCCTTATTTTGAAGAGATAGCTTCCTCTCTGTTGGATTTTTTAGAAGATTCTATCCTCTGTGGATACAACATAGGATTTGATTTAGGGTTTATAAATAGAGAATTAGAAAAAATAAATTACCCTCCTCTATACCTTCCTGCTATAGATGTTCTCCTTATGGCAAGAGGTAATTTACCTCAACTTCCTAGTTACAGCTTACCTTCGGTAGCTCGCTATTTGAATATAGAAGTAAAAAATTTTCATCGTGCTCTTGAGGATAGTTTGCTTACCAGAGAGGTTTTTCAGCGAATACGAACCAATTTAAAAGATAAAGGGATAGTGAAAATAGAAGACATTTTATCTCTATATGGGTTGAATAATGCTTTTTTTAAAAGTTTTCAAGAGCCTAAGTTAGCTCTGATAAGGGAGTGTATTTTAGCAAAGGTCAAAGTCAAGATTGTTTATCTTAATTCTGGAGGAAGAGTTTCTACGTTTATAGTGACACCTCAGAGTATTCAAGAAGATAAAGATACTTACCTAGTAGGAAGGACTCCTCAAGGAGAGATTATATTAAATGTTAAACGAATTCTTGAGATAGAAGTCTTTTGAAGAAGAGAATTCAGTTACGCATAAAAGGGATAGCTCAAGGAGTAGGGTTTAGGCCTTTTCTTTATATCTTGCTAAAAAATATCAGCTAAGTGGTTTTGTATTTAATGATTCTTTAGGGGTAGTAGTAGAGGTAGAAGGTTCTCCTGCTAAGTTAGAGAAATTTTTA
>QNCE01000164.1 GCA_003644405.1 Candidatus Omnitrophota bacterium
CCTAGGCGAGATGGCCCCAACCTCTTTCCCTATTTCTAAACTTCCTCTATCTCTAAGTTCTGCACCTACATATCCTAAAACAATCTCTCCTGCACAAGACTTAGCATAATGATTAATTGCATCTTGCACACTCAAGAAACCACCTGTATAATCAATACCCTTCTGTCTAATGTCAAGACCTGACCCCCTATCTCTTGCATTTTTACTACCCAGCGGCGGACCTCTCTGTGAAACTGCAGCAACAAGCTCTTTGAATGCTCCAGAATATTCTTCGAGCGTCCTTATCCTTTCAGATTTCGCTGCTCCGCCATCTTGAAACATATTCACCAACCCCAAACCGAACACAAAAGGAAAAATACTTAATGTTGATACCGACAGAGGATTTCCATAAAGATACGTTGCTATGTAAGCCAAAACTGTTGTGGAGATGGCAATAGACATCATTATCTCAATCACAAAAAAAGCAACGCCAGCAAAAATGGTTGGTAGAACAAAAGCTATAATCAAAAGTGGAATTGAGTAACTCACTACGCCACTCGACATCAAAAAGAATAAACCCCACTTCATTAAATCGCCAACTATCATCCCTATCCAACCAGACTCAGGTACATCTATCAGACCAGAAATAATCCCTGCTATAGCAGAAGGCAAAATACCTACTACAATGATTTCCACTATTGTCATATCCGCCATTACCGCTGGCGCGAATAATAAAAATAAGCAGGTAATCACCAAACCTATAAGAGCACCCGTTACACCAGGATGATCATAACACCAAAAATACCTTACATTATCAATAATATCTCCTATTGTATCTATAATTTCTCTCATTATATCTATGATTATTTCAACCGAATGAACCAACGAAACAGCACAAGCAGCAACAGCAGCAAAAATGGTTGGCAAAACAAGAGCTAAAATCAAAAGTGGGGTTGAGTAACTTATTACACCCCTTATCATCAGAAAGAGTAAAACCCACTGCATTAAATCCCCAAATATAATACCTTTATAACCAGCCGCTAAAGAATCATCAGAGCTGGCTATTTTGCCAGAAATAAACCCTGCTATAGCAGAAGGCAAAATACCTACTGCAATGATTTCCGCTATTGTCATACCCGCCATTACCGCTGGCGCCACTAATAAAAGGGAACAGATAACCAAACAGGTAACCAACAAACCTATGAGAGCACCCGTTGCAGTAGGATATTTATAACTATAAACATACCTTACATCATCAATAATATTTTTTATTGTATATATCATTATCTCAATCAACTTACCCACAAAAACAGCAACAGCAGCAAAAATAGTTGGCAGAGCAAGAGCTAAAATAAAAAATGGAGTTGAATAACTCACTACACCACTGATTATCTGATAGAATAAAACCCATTGCATTAAATCCCCAAATATAATACCTGTATAGATAGATGCCTTCAGAAAATCATCATAATCGTCTATCTTTTTAACTATCTTACCAGCAATAAATCCTGCTATAGCAGAAGGCATAATACCCACTGCAAAGAGCGTACTCAAATAACTTCCTATTATTTTATTCATACCTACTATTTCAAATGGCGCGAATAGTAAAAAGAAACAAGTAATCAAAAAACCTATGAGCGCACCCATTGCGCCATTATGTTCATAAAAAAGATAAGCTACTTTAACGCTAACATCTTTCATTTTATCTATAGTTATCTCAGAAGTTTTAGGCGTAACTATTCTAGGAATTCTTTCCTCAAGCTGTTTTTGCTCTGCTTCATACCTTCTTTCCTCAACTTCAATCATCTCATAAAGCTTCCTTATGTCTCGTCGCAACTTCATACGTAAAATCCTATCTCCTTCTTCTGGCATACCGTATACCTCAGTATAAGAAACGACCCCCCCATACGCCCCAAAATCCCCAAAATGATAAACACCCCATCTATACCATTCGTACTCCCATGATTTTGCCCATTCACGAACACACCTTGCTCTATAACCCTTTATTAATAAATTAGCTAAATCAGATTCGCCTCTCTTGCGAAGTCTAACCACCTCTTTTGCTATAGATTCAACATCACCTGTTGGAATGTATACTCTATTTCCGAATTCTTTTCGAAAATCCTCTTTAGTTTCAAAAAATTCGTCAAGTGACCTTTTGGCGCCTCTGTAAATAATAGGATGAGGATAATAGGTATATAAAAGCGTTAATTTATCTTTTTCATTAGGAAATAACTCCTCACAGCGCAGTTCAACTTTTCTCTTATCTTTTTTTCCTCCATCTTTATGCTCTGTTTTATGCTCTGTGTCCAAACTTTCCTCAAAATCTTTGAATAATTTTATCCCTATTTTAAGAAGCGCCTGGATAAGATGAGGACGAAGCCACCAATAATCTTCCTGAGGGAAAGATTCTAATATACTAAATAGACGCTTCCCTGTAGTCTTATCTAAAGGAGGTGCTTCAGAGAATGACCTGGCAGCTGCAAGTTGAGTCGAACCATTATCATCTCTAAGAAGCTCAAATAATCAATTTACGACTTTTTTCTCTGTAGTCATTTTTCTCATGCCAAATGCCTCAGCAGCTACTTCTCTTATAAATCCTTCTTCATCATAAGAGAAATTAAGATAATCTTCTATGCTTCCTAAATTCAG
>QNCE01000165.1 GCA_003644405.1 Candidatus Omnitrophota bacterium
CGCTTATGAAAGTAAATTTAAGAAGAATTCCGAAGTTAAAATTCGATAAAAGAGGATTGATACCAGCGATTGTTCAGGATTACAAAACTAAAGAAGTGTTAATGCTTGCTTACATGAATAAAGAGTCATTAAAAATCACACTTAAAGAAGGTAGAACTTGTTTTTACTCCCGCTCACGAAGAGTTTTATGGAGAAAAGGAGAGAGTAGTGGTAATATTCAAAAGGTTAAGGAAATCTATTATGATTGCGATAAAGATGCTCTTCTTGTTAAAGTAAAACAGGTAGGGGTAGCTTGTCATACAGGAAATAGAAGCTGTTTTTATAGGAGATTGATTTAATTTGTGATGAGAATAAAACCCTCCTTAAAAGAATTTTTAAAGCTTCCTAAAAATAAAAATCTTATTGTTTTCTCGTGTAGGTTTTATTGCGATTGGCTTACCCCTCTCTCTATTTATTATAACTTAAGAAGATACATAAAGAAAGAAAGTTTTCTTCTTGAATCGGTTGAGGGAGAAGAAAAAATTTCTCGTTATTCTTTTTTAGGCTTTGAACCACTAGCAGTATTTAAAAGCTATAAGAATAGAGTGTCTTATATTTCCTATAAAGAAGGCACTAAAGAGATTTTTTGTAAGAAAGACCCTTTAGAAGAACTAAAGAAAATAATGTGTAACTTTAAAGTATGGCCAAAGAAAAATCTAAGATTTTTTGGAGGGTTTGTTGGATATTTGGGTTACGATTTTGTAAGATTTTGCGAACCGATAGGGAGTGAGTTATGTGATAAAATTAATACGCCGGATTGTTATTTTATCTTACCCCGGTATTTAATTATATTTGACCATATAAAGAAAGAAATAGAACTCTTATCTTTTTTCTTTCTAAAAGAGAGACCATCGTTAAGAATTTATAATCGTGAAGTTCGAAAACTAAAGAATTTATTGAAGAAGATTTTTGTAGTCAGAAAATTACCTTCTCTTAACTGGGAGAAGAAAAAAGTATTTAAAATTAAGTCAAACTTTACGAAAAAAGATTTTTTAAATGCAGTAAGAAAAGCAAAGCGCTATATAAGAGAAGGAGAGATTATTCAAGTGGTCTTATCTCAACGTCTTTGGGTATCTTTTAAAAAAGACCCTTTTTTGGTGTATCGATATTTGCGGCTTCTTAACCCCTCTCCCTATATGTACTATTTGGATTTTGCTAATTTAAAAATTGTGGGAGCTTCTCCAGAGATGCTTCTAAGGTGCGAAAAACATTTTCTTACTACTCGCCCTATAGCAGGAACGAGAAAGAGGGGTGTAACTGAAGAGGAAGATATAGCTTTAGAGAAGGAGCTTATATCTGATTCTAAAGAACGAGCAGAACATATAATGCTTGTAGATTTAGCTAGAAACGACTTAGGAAGGGTAGCTCAACCAGCTACAGTGAATGTTCCTGTTTTCATGAGCGTAGAAAGATTTTCTCACGTAATGCATATTGTAAGTGAAGTAAGGGCTCATTTGTGTAAAAAGTTTGATATGTTCGATGCTTTAAGGGCTTGTTTTCCTGCAGGTACGGTAACAGGGGCTCCCAAGGTGAGAGCGATGCAGATAATCAATGAGTTAGAACCAGATAGAAGAGGAATTTATGCAGGATGCGTAGGATATTTTTCGTTTACAAAAAGTTTGGATACTTGTATAATAATTCGCACTATAGTCTTTAACAACGGATATGCTTATATTCAGGCAGGTGCAGGAATTGTGGCTGATTCTTCTCCTGAGAGAGAGTTTAGAGAGACACTAAATAAAGCCAAAGCTCAACTTTTAGCATTGAGAATGGCTAGCAGTTAAAGAGGAGGTTTTATGCTAAAAATTCGCCTAAGAAAGCCAGGAAAGTCTATTAAAGGAAGGCGCCATTTTAAAATTGTAGTATGTGAAGCAAGAAGTGCTCGAGAGTCCAAATTTGTCGAAGAGATAGGGTACTACAACCCGTCTCAGAATCTATTAAAAATTGACCTCTCAAAGTATCAAGAATGGATTAAAAAAGGAGCTCATCCTACCGAGACTGTAGCTAGTCTGGCAAAAAAGTATAAGAAAGAATATAAGACAGAGTAAATTTAAAAGGAGGTAATTTTTATGGGACAAACTCAAGGCGCAGGATTAATTCAACTTCTCCCTCTTATATTTCTCTTTGTGGTTTTTTACTTTCTTCTTATTCGACCTCAAAGAAAAAAACAAATAGAACATCAGAAGATGATTGAAAGCCTTAAGAAGAACGACGAGGTAGTAACTGTAGGAGGTATTCACGGCACGATTATAAATGTTAAAGAGAAGACATTTGTTATAAGAGTTGATGATAATGTTAAAATCGAAATAGATAAATCCAGTATAGCTTACGTAAAAAAGCAGAGAAAAGAGTAATTCGACTTCGGCATTTTGGTTAGCAAAAATTTCTATTATGATTAAACCCAAAGATTTTAGATTAAGAGTGATAATCATTTTAGGGATAGTCATACTGAGTTTCTTCTATATTTGGCCTCTTACTACCAAGATAAATTTAGGTCTGGATTTAAAAGGAGGAATGTATGTAGTTCTAAAAGTGGACACCTCTAAAGTTCCTAAGGAAAAGATAGCTCAGGCAAC
>QNCE01000166.1 GCA_003644405.1 Candidatus Omnitrophota bacterium
GGTTCAGGTGCGTTATCCAGGTACAAAATCAGGTTATGCTGAACAGACTTTCTATGTGCCAGGATTTTATACACAATTTCCTGTATTAATAGATAAACTGATAGAGAAAGATGGTGTATATCAGGCAGAGGTATGTATAAAGGTTGAAGTAATTTATATTGATAAAGAGGGCAATATAAGACTTTCACCTTCAACAAGCTACATTAAGAAGGTCTCTATTCCTGAAGAGAAAGTATCCCTGTTAAGAGAAACGCCCTGGTATGATACTTCTTTACACCAATTCATAATTGAGAAGAAAGAAGGGGAGAACACCACTATTCAATATAAGTATGAGATTGAACCTTTTAAGGCAGAGATAAAATCAGTTGAGAAATATGATACCTCAGACCCGGAAAACTGGCTTCTCAAAGAGGCAAATTATTTAACAAAACTTGCTCAATACAAAGGCACTGCTTCTTTAAGAGAAATAATTAATCAATTCAACCTTTCTGAAAAACCTGAAAAGAAACTCTTAGAGATTTATCCTGAAAATATCAGTTTAAATATTTACCAGATACAGCAACGAAGTGAGATTAGCTATTGTTTCTATTTAGAAGGCTATACCCTGTATCCTGCTCTTGTAGTGGGAGATAGAATCATAACTGTTTTTGATAAGGAAAATAAAACTGCTTATTCTTATTATCCAGAAACAGGAGATTTAGTCTATAGAGATAGATTTCTTAAGAATTTCACTTCCAATGTATCCTCCCAGATTAAGGAATTTATGAAGAATGATACAAAAGTAGAGTTTGAGGGAAGAGAGGATGAGTTTAATGCTTACTTTAATGATTTTGTAAAGAATATAAAGGAAGCAGAGATCTGGGTGAGAGAAGCTTATGGTAAAAACATTTATATGATTTATGATAGCGAGCACAGATATCCGGTAATTACCATTGATGAGATAAAAGTTCATTTTGGAGAAAAAATAGATAGTGCAATCTTCAGACAAAGAAGTTTTGAGAAAGCTCCTATCAAGCTTCCTGTTATGACACCTCCTATAGTTTTAATAAGGGAAAGAACAGGTAGAGTTATAGAAAGAGATGAGTTGATAAAAGAATTTCCTTTATTAAATCTTGCTCAAAGAAATCTTCCTCAGGCAGTTGAGGAATACATTGCTTATGATTCAAAAGCTCAGGTATGGTATACCTATTATCAAGAGCCCAGAGATGTATTTGGAAGGGTAATCTTGAGAGTTTCTTCAATAGATGAAGGAAGATATGTTTACTATGTAAAAGAGTATAATAAGACAAATATCTACCAACCTAAGTTAGCCTATCTTTATTTCAATCCCAAAAATGAAAAAGAAGGGACTTATTCTGATAACTGGTATAAGTGCTTTACTTTCAAAACTGAGGAGATTTTAACTTTAAAGGATATTTTTGGTGAGTTGAATCTTTCTTTTGAGGATAGAGAATTTTTAAAGAAAGATGTAGCCGGTGTTTTAAGTTTTATTGCTCAAAGAGATCAGGATAAGATAGATAATATCAGTTTTGTAAAAACAAAGGTAATTGATGCTGAGAATCAATCTTATTATATCTATGTAGTAAAAGGTGATTCAGAAGGAAGAGTCATCTTTAAACATAAAAAAGATGCTCTAAATAATTTTCTCATTGTTAATACTCAATTCTTCGGCTATACCACCACTGCCAGCTCAGGTTATTTTAAAGACTTAAAAACCGGTGCTGTCTGGAAGTTTGAAAATAAAGATATGCAGAATGCGGCAATAAATCTTACAAAAGATGAAGGAGGAAGTTTAGTCATAGGAGGAGAAAAGAGTTACCTTTTACCAGAAGATACCTATCCTTATCACAGAATTCTTTTCTATAATCCTGAAACTGGAGAATATTTCCTTAGATGGTATCCTCCTTTTGATCCAATTGGAGGAAGATATGGGTTAGAGGAGAAAGGTTATTTTAGAATTATTAAAGAACCTGCAGATGGAAAGTTAGGAGAGGTTGAGTGGGTTCCTGTTGCAAAGACAGAGATTGGAGGTTGGTCTTCTATTGCCGAAGTTCCTCTGAACTGGAGTTATTATGAATATAATCCCAAAACAGAAAAAATAGAAGAGAAATACAATGCTTCTACACAGCCAGGAAAATTAATAAATACAAAGGATTTAATAAATGAAGGCTACATCTCTAATCTTAAACGTTCTAAGTATCTCTCTGACTTTGAAAATAATGAGCTTACCACACTTTTTGAAGGAGCTACATTAAGAGAGGTTAATGTCAATTACAGCTGGGGAGCAAAAGAGACCAAATACTACTCTTTCCATCCTTTTAAAGATGCCTATTTAGTTGAAAAAGATGTAGATATTATTGTGAATCTGAACTGGACTCAGGATAAGAAAGGAAGTTTTTATAAAAAGAGTTTAGATGTAGATAAAGATGGGCGAGGAGTAAGCGCATTAAGAATAACCACTTCCAATTTCAAAACACCTCAAGAGACTGTATCTGGTGAGGATACAGAAAAATATAGCGGGCAGTTGGGAAGTAATTTTTATAAAGATTTATCTTCCTATTGCCAGGATTATGGCATAAAAGATACCCATTTAAGA
>QNCE01000167.1 GCA_003644405.1 Candidatus Omnitrophota bacterium
AGGTGGAAAACCATACTCGGCCACCTCTCCAAAATAGCCTTAACTTCTCTCTATTTTTCAAAAAGCTTTTTAAAAACTTTTAGCAGGCGGCTGCCTTTCCGCCAGAGGCGGATCCACCTTAGGGAAAATAACTCGGCTACATCTTTTTATTAGAAGTTTTAACTAACTCTCTTTTTTTCTGAAAAAAATCCTTTATAACCTTAGCACATTCCTTTTCCAAAATACCTCCTTTAAATTTTATCTTATAATTCAATTTTAGTCTATTAATATCTACTTTAGAAATAAGTCCTCCTCCTTTAGAGTCGTAAGCTCCAAAAACAACTTTACCAATCCGAGAAAAAACCAAAGCTGCAGCACACATAATGCACGGTTCTACCGTTACATAGAGGGTACATTCTTCTAACCATTTACATCTTAAGTAACTAGTAGCTTGCGTAATAGCAAGAATTTCGGCATGAGCAGTAGGATCTTTAAGTAATTCCACCTGGTTATGGCTCTTAGCAATGATTTTATTTTGATATACGATAACCGCTCCTATAGGAACTTCTCCGTTATCGTAACCTATTCTTGCCTGTTTTAATGCCTCTTGCATAAATCTTAAGTAAGTATTTTTCATAGGATTTTGGAGTGAACCTTAAACTGGAAGATACTCTCAATAATTGAAAAATTCTAACACATCTGTTCCTCCCTTACAAGAGAAAACCTTATGTTTTTGTTCCTCTTCTATTTGCAAAATCTTTTCAAAATTGATAAAATTCTATTAGAAATGATAAATTTTTTCTCGCAGAAAATTTCTATAAGACAAGAAATAATAGGAGGTATTACTACCTTCGTTACAATGTCTTACATCATTTTTGTTCAGCCTCTCATCCTCTCTACTGTGGGAATGGATAAAGGAGCAGTAATGGTAGCAACGTGCGTTGCCTCAAGTATTGCTATGATCTTTATGGCCCTCTTGGCTAACTACCCTATAGCATTAGCTCCAGCGATGGGGCTCAACTTCTATTTTGTGTATGGAGTATGTTTAGGTCTAGGAGTAAGTTGGCAAATTGCTTTAGGAGCAAATTTTATTGCCGGACTAATTTTTTTAATAGTTTCCTTTTGGGGATTAAGAGAAAAACTAATCAATGCTATTCCTTCTTCCTTAAAACATGGAATTGCTGTAGGGATCGGCCTTCTTATCACCTTCATTGGACTACAATGGGCAGGAATTGTAGTGGGAAAAACGGGCACATTAGTAGGGTTAGGAAAACTTTCTTCTCCACCTGTTCTACTTTCCATATTAGGAATAACAGTAATTGCCTTACTTCTTACTAAAAAAGTAAAGGGAGCAATTCTTATAGGGATAGCAGTGAATATCTTTATTGCAGTGGGTATGGGATTAATAGAACTTCCCAAAATAGTAGGAAAAATCCCTTCTGTCTCTCCCACTCTTTTTAAGTTAGATATTAGAGGTGCTTTGACTTGGAACATGTTAGGGGTAATATTTATCTTCTTCTTCCTAGATTTATTCGATACGGTAGGCACCCTTGTAGGATTGGGAGAACAGGCTGGTTTCTTAAAAGAAGGAAAATTACCTCGCGCCAAAGGAGCGTTACTTAGTGATGCTATAGGCACAGTTTCCGGAACTCTTCTAGGAACTTCTACTATTACCAGCTATGTAGAAAGTTCTACGGGAATTGCCGAAGGAGCAAAAACAGGTTTAGCTAACTTAGTGACTGCTTTTCTATTTCTCTTATCTTTAATATTTTATCCCTTAATAGAAGTAGTCTCTAAACCTATTAAAGTAGGGAATTTAGTCACTTATCCTATCATTGCTCCTGCTCTAATTATTGTAGGTTCATTTATGCTTAAGAGTATAAGAAAGATTGACTGGGATAATTTTACCGAAAGCTTTCCTGCCTTTCTTACTATAATAATTATGCCTCTAACTTTTAGTATTACTGAAGGAATATCCTTTGGTTTTATAGCTTATACTTTCTTAAAGTTAGTAACAGGGAAAACCAAAGAAGTTCCTCCCTTAATTTACATCTTTTCTATTCTTTTTATTCTCAGATACATCTTTTTAACTTGATAGTAGAAAAGGAAAGCTTACTCCTCAGCCAGATTTATTCTGTCTCCTCTAAAAAATATAAAGAGATATGGAAGAGAAAGAATTTGTATACATCCTCTGTTAGGAAAGCAGATTTTTATAACGCATTCAAAATTGCTAATAGATAAGCGCCCGGAGGAATAGAGATTTGAACCCAACCTCCGACGAAGTCGGAGTCTTTTTCTTTGTTGGATCCAAAATAGCTTAGCAATTTAATATCTACCATCATCTATTAATCTAAAGGTTTTTAATTCTAAGTATAACCAATGGAATAGAGATTTGAACCCAACCTCCGACGAAGTCGGAGTCTTTTTTTTGTTGGGTCCAAAATAGCTTAACGATACAACATTAATCCTCATCTATTTAATCTGAAAGCTTTTAATTTTAAATATAACGGAGGGGGAGGGATTTGAACCCTCGATCCCACTTTTGGCGGGATACACGATTTCCAGTCGTGCCGATTAAACCAAACTCTCGC
>QNCE01000168.1 GCA_003644405.1 Candidatus Omnitrophota bacterium
GGAATACCTTTAAGAATTCATATTGGTCCATTTATTCCTTACCTTAGTTCTCTAGAAGAAATTTTTCCTCTCATAAAAGGATTGACTACTGAAGTAAATATAGAACTTTATCATAGCAAAATGGGAAGTTTTTTTGAAATTTTAGAAAAAATAAAGAAAGTAGATGAAGGCCTTAGTAAAAGTATCGAAAATATTTACAGAGATAGGGAAAGTTACTATAATTTTTCAGAAAAATTAAAAGAAACTACTTTGCAATTGAACAAAAAATATAACTTTAAACTTTACTTTATTATTCCTGATTTTGACAAATTCTATAACTCTAAAATCACCTATGAAAGTACCATTTTTTAGTGTAATCATCCCTACTTATAACCGCTCCGGTTTCCTTAAAATTGCTGTAGAAAGTATACTGCACCAAAGTTTCGAAGATTTTGAATTAATCATTGTAGATGATGGCTCTACAGATAATACAGAAAAGATAATAGAAGATTTCACTAAACGCTATCCCCTAAATACTGTACGCTATTTCTATCAGCAAAATCGAGGACCCGCTTCAGCACGAAATAAGGAAATAAAAGAATCCAAAGGGGAATATATCTGTTTCCTTGATTCTGACGATAGATTTCGACATCATAAATTAGAAATTACCTATAGTTACATAAAAAAATATTCTGATTATAAGATATTCCATACTGAAGAGATATGGTACAGAAATGGAAAACTTCTCCCTCAAAAGAAATACCACAAAAAACCTCAAGGAATAGTTTTTAAATATGCCTTAAGGCTCTGTTGTATTAGCATCTCTACTGCCTGCATTCACAAAAGTATATTTGAAGATATTGGAAAGTTTGATGAAAATATGCCAGTATGTGAAGATTATGATTTTTGGTTGAGAGTAACTTCTAAATATCCCGTAAAGCTTATTCCTGAGTATTTAACTATCAAGGAAGGAGGCCATCCTGACCAACAATCAAAAAAGTATCCTGCTTTAGATAAATATAGAATATATGCTATAAAAAAATTACTTGAAAACAATACTCTTGATGAGGAAAAAAGGAATTTAGCTATAGAAGAGCTAAAGAAAAAATGTAATATTTATATAAAGGGCGCTTTAAAAAGAGGTAAAAACGAAGAAGTAAAATTTTACAGAGAGTTGATGGAAAAATTTAACTTATGCAAGAGACTCTAAAAAATTTAAAATCTATTTTAGAAAAGGAAGTTGCCTTTTCTCCTAACCGCAATCAGCTCAGAGACTTACAGCGTTTAATATATGAAATATGTATTATTAAAGATATACAACCTTACACTCTAATAGAAGAATTAAAGAATAATCCTAAGATAAGAAAAATAGGAGGAAGAAATAAATTTTTTATTTTAAAAGAACATCTGATAAATTTAAGATTCCCCCTCACAGCAAGGCTCTCTAAAATTGATACAAAAACTATTTACCTATCATCCTTAAAAGAACCTCTCCGAAACTGCTATCACCCCTCTCCACATCAAGAAAGTGTTATTCCCCAAAAGGTATTTGTAGAAAAAGAGGTTAAAGACAGTTATCTTATAAAGAAAATAAAAAAGAAATTTCCTTATATAGAAATTTGCGAGATCCCCTACTATGCTGAATATTTAAAAACACACAAGTTCAGCTTAGCAGATTTTAAAAAACCGATTATTTTTGTAGTAAAAGAAAGGTGGGACTTCTTAAAACCCTGCCCCTGCACGAAAAATGTATTGAGATGTAACTATTGGATATTTAACTTAGGCTTTGGCTGTCCCTTTGATTGTACTTATTGTTATCTTCAAGTTTACTCCAACTTTCCTGGCGTCATCCTCCCTTCAAATTTGAACGACTTTTTTAGTAAATTTAAAGAATTCTATAGAAAATTAAAAAAACCAATAAGAATCGGTACAGGAGAATTCTGTGATTCTTTAGCTCTAGATGATATTACCGAGTATAGTAAAATGTTAATTAATTTTTTCAAAGATAAAAATCTATATTTTGAGTTAAAAACAAAGAGTAAAAAAATAAGCAATCTCTTAGAATGTCAGGCCTCTCCTAATATAGTCATTTCTTGGTCACTCAATCCCTGGGAAATCATAGAAAAAGAAGAGATAGGTGCCACTTCTTTAGAAGAAAGAATTGAATCAGCTAAAGAAGTACAAAGAAAGGGATTTTCTTTAGGATTTCATTTCGATCCTATAATATATTTTGAAGGATGGGAAAACTCTTACAGAAAGATAATAGATAAATTATACCGTACCTTAAACCCTCCTTTTAAATGGATCAGCTTAGGCACCCTTCGTGGACCAAGAGAGTTAAAAGATATTGTTGAACAAAGATTTCCAGAAAGTAAGATATTCTATGGAGAGCTCTTTTTAGGAGAAGATAAAAAATTGAGGTATCCTAAGTTTTTGAGAAAAAAAATATACGAAAGTATGATAAAATGGATAAGAAATTATGATAAAAAAACACCTCTTTATCTATGTATGGAGGACAAGGAGCTTTGGAAAATAATAGACAAAAGAATTAAATCTTCTCACCAGATAGAAGAGTA
>QNCE01000169.1 GCA_003644405.1 Candidatus Omnitrophota bacterium
AACGGGGAATATTATACAACAGCGGAGTAATAAATTATGGGTTTTGAAAATTTATTAAATAAAACTGCTATAGTTTATAGAAGAAATATTTATAGTACTAATTCTTTTGGTGAAAAGAACTATATCCTTAATCAAGCTAACTCTTTCTCTTGTGCATTACAACCTTCAAGAGAAGAAATAGTATTTCATAGAGGTGGTAAAGATTATGTAGCAACTAATATTATGTATTGCGACTATGATGAAGATATACAACCAGGAGATTATGTTGATATTGATAATAATAGGTATTTAGTTTTGTCTGTTCAAGATGATGGTGGAAGAGGACATCATCTTAAATGTTATTTAAAACGTAACTAGATATGATTTCAGTAAGTGTAAAAATAAGAAATAATGAACTAGAAAAGATTCATAGATTATTTTCTCAGAGTCAGTTTGGGTTCTTAGGAAAAATAAGAAGAGATGTTCATACTTTAGGATTATGGGGTATTTCTTATTTATATTCTATAATACCTGCTTCTAGGCTTACTAAACCCCATTTGAGAGACTCTTTTAAAGTAAAAACTGAGATGATACCAGGTCCTGGGATATTATTAACTCTTTGGACAGAAGTATCTTATGCTCCTTATGTAAATTATGATGCAATAATACCAACTAGATACCCTAGAACTCGTAAAGTTATGAGATTTATAGGTAAAGATGGTACAGTTGTTTTTACTAGAAAAGCAAGAGGTTTTACTAGACGAGGGATTCATTTTGTAGAAAAAACTGAGGCTTGGCTAGCTCAAAGGGCTCCCAATGTCATAGATTTTTCTTTAAGGAAGTATTTACGATGATTACACAAACTATAATAAACATATTAAAACAGGATTCACAAATCCAATCATTATTAGGCGGACCCTATGTAAGTGTTACTAATTTATTTAATGATACTGTAGATAAACAGATTAATGTTAGTTTTGATTTGGGTGAAACTAATCCAATAACTGCTGGTGAAGATACCGCTAATATTTATGAAGGAACAGTTACAGTATATATTTTAGTAAAAGATTCTATTCAAGAACCTATAAAAACTATAAATAATATAGCTACAAGAGTATTACAATTATTAGATTTAAAAGGAACTACTTTAAGTGATTCTTATACTACTACAGTATATTGGGTTCGTAAAGCTAAAACGGGAGATATAAAATACTACGAAAATATAGGTTTTTATGAACTCTATATAGATTTTGATTGGGTTGCTAAAATATAGGGTTCTTGTTAGTTTTCAAATAGGGAAGGCTTGGGGATAGCTTAACTAATAGATTATGGATAAAAGGAGGTGCAATCAATGACTTTTTCAGTAGGAAGAATTCAGGTAGGAGAAACTACTATTGCGAAATGTACAGGAATAACTGTACGTTATGAAGGTAATCCTGTTGAATTTTATGGTGGAGGATATAAAGAACCTCTAGAGATTGAATTAGGTAATATGTCAATTACTATTACTGTAGAATTTGCAGAATGGTCTGAAGGAATTGATCCAGATAGTGTATTACCTAATACTTATGTAGATGTTCAGCTGTTAGCTTCATCTGCTGATGCTAATAGAGGTATAGATGGGTTAACATTATCAAGATGTAAAGCTGTTTCTTGGGAAACTGCATCAACTCAAGATGGATTTGTTACTTATAGACTAGAATTAAGAAAGGCATATAGATCATAATATTGGCTAAATAATAATTAACGTAGAAGGAGGTATTTGCTATGGATATTAATAATAAAAGGGTTATTGAACCCGAAAAACTTACCGTTAAATTACTGAATGATTCTACCATCCAAATAAGACCCCTCACTCTAGCTGAGAGGAAAGAGTGTATAGAGTTATTAGGTAAACTGGATCTAGAAAAAGCTAATAGTGAAGAATTTGTACCTGAATATATTAAATGGCAGGGGGATCTTATCTATTATATTATTACTAGGTCTAACAAAGATTTTAAAAGGGAGGATGTAGATAAACTTTTAGATAGTAGTTTAATGGCTAAAATAATAGAATTTACTTTAAGTGATCCATTTAAGCAATTATTTATAATGAGATAATATATAATGCAAAAAAAAGATAATAAATTTACAGAGCAAGATTTACATTTTTATTTAATAGATTTATTAGCGAGTGAATATGGATGGACTATTGAGTATATTCAAAATCTTACATTGACAGAAATAGTAGGTCTTGCTAATGCTATAATGGAACGAAAAAAGATTTCTGATGTTCTTACTCAGATTAATATAGCTAAAGCTTTTAGTGGAAAAATTTCTCCTAATTGGGGTAGTTTAAAAGATCCTAATAGAGTTAAAGAAGATGAGTTTAAAAACTTAGAAAAACTTAAAAAATTACTAGAAAAAGTTGAAGGTAAAAATAAAGGAAAGAGGAAATGACTACAATAGAACTAGCTCTAAAATTACTTAAATATGATCTGACTCGTAAGCAATTAATGGAAATTAATCGTCAGATAAATAGGATAGGTAGTGAAGCCAAAAAAGCTAATCCTAAAATGGCT
>QNCE01000170.1 GCA_003644405.1 Candidatus Omnitrophota bacterium
GAACTTCTGGAAGCATTTGAGGAGGCAAAATCTGTGAAACAAAAACCTACAGTGATTATCGCTCATACCGTTAAGGGTAAAGGTGTTTCTTTTATGGAGCATGTTGTGGATTTCCATGGACGTGCTCCTACAGAAAAAGAAAAGGAGGGTGCTCTAAAGGAGTTAGAAGAGTTAGATAAAATAATAGAGAAGAGAGAGCCAGATGAGTGAAGTTGAATTTCTTTATGCTCGAGATATTTATGGTAAAACTTTAGTAGAGTTAGGAAAAAAAGACCTTAATGTTGTAGTATTGGATGCAGATCTTTCTGCATCTACACGAACTAGCATGTTTAGGAAGGTGTTTCCTGGCCGGTTTTTTAATTTCGGGGTGGCAGAGCAAAATATGATGGCTGCAGCAGCAGGACTTGCCAGTTGTGGGAAGATAGTATTTGTATCTACTTTTGCTATGTTTGCTACCGCACGGGCATTGGATCAGTTAAGAAATACTGTCTGCTACAATGAATTTAATGTAAAGATAGTAGCCACTCATGGTGGAATTACTGTAGGAGAAGATGGGTCTTCTCATCAGGCATTGGAAGACATTGCTTTTTTAAGGTCCATCCCTAATATTAGGATAATAGTTCCTTCTGATGCACCTGAGACTAAAGATGCGGTGCTTTCTGCTTACCAAACCTCTGGTCCTTTTTATATTAGGTTAGGAAGAGCAAAAGTTCCTACTATACCTTTTAAGAAAAAGTTTGTTTTAGGAAAAGGATATATTTTGGGAGAAGATAGTTTAGATAAAGAAAAAGATGTAGCAATTATTGCGTGTGGGGTTATGATTTACGAGTCCCTCCAGGCAGCTAAGATTTTAAAGGAGAAAGGCATCACCGTTACAGTAGCTAACTTTCATACGATAACTCCTATAGATGAGGAGTTAATAGTTAATTTAGCTAAGAGACATCGTGCTCTCCTAGTATGTGAAGAGCATCAAAGCAGAGGAGGACTTTACTCAGCAGTATGTGAGACTTTGGCCAGGTTCTATCCTAAGAGAGTAGAAAGTATTGGGATAGACAACAGATTTGGTCAATCTGGTTCTCCTAAGGAGTTGATGCAGGAGTATGGGCTTTCCTCAGAATTTATTGCTACAAAAGCAGAAAAACTTTTGCAGGGTTAAGCTTATTTGTCCTGCAAAAATTAATCTCTATCTTAACATTTTAGGAAAGTATCCAAATGGTTTCCACAGAATAGAGAGTATTGTCAACAGAATTTCCCTTTATGATGAGCTTACTATAAAAGTTAGTAACCATCCTCAGATACGTTTTTTCTGTAGTGATAAGAGCCTAGAAAAAGATAACCTCTGTGTTAGGGCAGTAACTTTATTAAGAGAAAAGTTTAAAATAAAACAGGGTTTTACTCTTTATCTTCGCAAGAATATTCCTGTAGGAGGAGGACTAGGGGGAGGTTCATCTGATGCTGCTTCTACTATTTTAGGGATAGATATTCTTTTAAACCTTGGCCTTTCTTCTTCAGAATTGCACGCCTTAGGTAAAACTTTAGGTAGTGATGTAAACTTCTTTCTTTGTGGAGCCAGTTTCGCTTACCTTTCTGGGAGAGGAGATGAAGTGAAACCATTAGAAACAGATATTAAACTCCTTTATTTAATTGCTTATCCTAACTTGAAGCTTTCTACCAAGTTAGTTTACCAAAATGTAAAAGCAAAATTGACAAATTATCTCGATAATGTTAAGATGATTTTTTATGCTTTAAAAGAAAGAGATTGGGCTCTTTTAGATTACAATCTATTTAATGTTCTGGAAGAAGGAGCCTTTTCTTTATCTCCTCTTCTAAAAAGAAATAAAATTTTTTTGAAGAGAAAAGGATTTAGAATGACAGGAAGTGGAAGTGCTTTCTTTACTATAGTGAAGAGGAAAGAGAACTTAACTACGATAAGAAGGGGATTTCCTAAGAACTGGGAGTGGTTCGTAGCTCAAAGTATGTAAAAAGGAGGGGTTTCCATGGAGATTACTGAAGTTAGGATTTCTCTTCGGGACGGTGAGAAAAAGCTTAAAGCTTATGCTACCGTCACTTTTGATAACTCCTTTGTGGTGAGAAACATCAAGGTAGTAGAGGGCAACCAAGGACTATTTGTAGCTATGCCGGCGAGGAAGATGAAACAGTTTTGTCCTCGCTGCGGTAAGAAGGTTGATGTGGGTTCTAAATTTTGCAACTGGTGCGGAGTGCAACTCCCTCCACCCCCTAAAGATTTAGCTAAGGATAGACAGAGTATGCATCAAGATTTAGCGCACCCCATCAACCAGGAGTTTAGGGATTATCTTCAAAGCAAAGTACTTGATGCTTACTATCGGGAGAAGGAAACACAGAGAAAGAGTGAGAGTAGAGATACTAAAGAATCCCCTTCTATTTAGAGCGTTTGTTAGATAATTTTGCCTCTGTTTGGTTTCTTTAAAGTAGTTTGCCCGGTGGTGTAACTGGTAACACACCAGAATTTGGATCTGGGTATTGAGGTTCGAGTCCTCACCGGGCAGTAGGAA
>QNCE01000171.1 GCA_003644405.1 Candidatus Omnitrophota bacterium
CTTTATAAGTATTAGCTTTCCACCGTTATTGATCATTTTCTTTTATCTCCATAAGAAGTTTCATCTTTATAAGAAAATGTCCAAAAGTTACTCTAAGAAAGGTGTGTTATTTTATAATATTCTCTCTTTTGTTCTATATTTGAGTATTTCGTGCCTCGGTTTTTGTATTCCAGGAACTATGGGGATTATATTAAGTATGGGAATAATTTCTTTTGCACTTCTAACAATTACTCAGTCAATTTGGAGTTTTACTTTTGTGTTAGGAAGTCTATGGAATTGGTTTATAGGAATGAAGAGAGGGATAGGCAAGATAAAGACAGAAAAGGACATTGCAAAATACTTTTCACGTGTAAAAGAAAAATTTATAAAAGTTATGATACCTCCTGAAACAGAGGAAAAATGGAAGGAATTAACTACAGAGGAAAAGCAGCGGTGGGTAGAGAAAAGTCTGCATTTATTTGCTGTGGATCTTCCTGAAAACAAAAATCTTTTTGATGTTACAAAAGATAGTGTGGGAGAGATTGCTTTTAAATTATGGTGGCTTATTTTAGTAAAATCTTTATACGAAGATTATTTAATTTCGCAATCTACCTTGAGGAAATTGAACGAGGTAAATTTAGAAGAAGAGGAATCCATAAGAGAAGCTTTGAAGGAGTTGGGAGAAAAGGAAAGAGAATTGGTATTGTTCAGGATAGGATTCTTTTTGAATGTTTTTCTAACAAAGAATTTACCTCGAAGAGATTTTTATAATAGAATTTTACCAGTTACTTTTCAAATAAATAGTTATTCAGAAATAGTAAGATATTCACTTTCAGAAATAAATAAAGTACCTCCTGGCGGAAGGATAAATCCTTTAAATGATTTAATATTAGCATATCCTAATCAATTCAAAAATTTTATAGAGAGAATATGGAGCCAAGAAGAAAGAGAAATACTTGATAATCATTTTAAAAAGATTAAAAGAAATAAAAAAAGGTAAATAGAAAAAGAAAAATTAAGTGAACTTACCTGTGAAAAAATAGAAAAGTGGGCTTCTTTACATTTTATGCCTTTAGAAAGAACTGCGAGAGGTTTTGTTAAGCCTACAGTAGCTTTTAAATTTATTGCTCTTTTGGACTATCCTGGAATTCTTATAGAGGAGGATGATTTAGAATACAGTCGAGAGATATTGGAGAGAGTAGTAGGGTATAAAGTACAAAATATATGGAATTATGGAGGATTGAATAAAGTAGAAAAAGAACAAAGAGAATTTGCTTTTAAATTAGCAAAAGAACTACCTACTATTTTCTTGTATAATGAAAAAACTCTGTGGAGATATGACAGAGAGAAGGATGAAGTAGTTCCTACGTTAGAAGCTTCTCCCTCTACTTTCATTATGCCTGCAAAAGCAGCAGGGATAGTGAGAACTTCTCCGTATGTTTGGAATCCTATAATCTTTTGGTTAGATGCTAATAATGATTTCTTTACAGAAGAAACAATAGGAATAATTTTAGCTTTAAAAGAATTAAAGGATAATCCTTCGTATGGCTCCATAGGATTTCCTAGTTATGTAATGACACGAGATTTTAATTGGCAGGCTTACAGTTTTGCTTTCGCTGAAGAAGCTTGGGGCTGGACTACTCAAAGACTTTTAGGAGAAAACGAGGCTTTGGCTTTTTATGGTTGGAATGCTATTCATAAATTTGGTGATTTCTTAAATGAGGAGGGGTTTATATTAAATTCAGGTGGTGTGCCTCATACGAAGGTGTCCGAAGATAGAATGTTAAGAGATAAAAGCTGGGCGTATAATCAAAGAATATGGCAAATTGTTCATCGTCCTTATCTTCTCGTCCAGAAAGGTAGAGAAGTAAGTTTTATTGGAGCATGCGATCCCTCATCTAAATGGGCAGGAGGCGCAGGACAGATATTTATTGAAGCAGAGAGAGAACTTTTGGCTAAATCAGTATTTGCACTATTAAGCGCAAAATGGTTTGACTTCTTCGCTATGAGTTTTTATCCCTTACATATTTTAGTGATGTTTACTCAACCCATTTATCTTATTTTTGTTTTTCTATTAGGAGTGAATGGATTTTTAAGTATACCTTATGTGATTATTCTTCTAATTTTAGGTATACTTGGAGGTATATTTAGTCAAGCAATAAACACTGTTGGTTTATTGTATTTATTAGAGAAGAAAGGAATAAAGAGAGGCTTTGAAGAATTCATAAGAAAATTTCCTCAATTATACTTTTTCCATACTTCTTTGATTCCTCTATATGCCTTGCATTTTTGGTTAGGAGTGTATGGTGAAGTAAGTTTTATTACCTCAAAGAAAGGTTTTGGTTTAGAAGGAAAAACTTTTAAAGAAATATGGGGAGTAAGAGAAGAAGAAGGATGGTGGGGGTATTCACCGTTAATAGTTACTTGGGGAATTTCTGTTTTGAGTATGTTTTTGTTCTTTCTTACTCCTTTTAAGTCATTTTCTCTATATTTTTTAATTTCGAGTACATTTCTGTGGTTTATTTTGCCTTCTTTGAAAGAA
>QNCE01000172.1 GCA_003644405.1 Candidatus Omnitrophota bacterium
AACAGTTGACTCAGAAACTACCACTCTATTTAGCTGGAATCCCATACCTGACCAGGTAACTAATAATGCCAAAATAAAAGTAGCAGATAGCGATAATGAAGAAAATGTTTATGATGAGTCAGACAGTGCTTTCCACATTGCAGCAACCTTTACTATAAATACTCCTGGGGATGGTGAGGTTTTAGAGGTAGGTTCTTCCTATGATATTACCTGGGTTCGTCAAGGTTCAGCAGTTACTCAGGTAAAACTTGAGTATTCTGATAATGGAGGCTCATCTTGGAATTTAATTACTGATACAGCTTCTAACTCAGGAGTCTATCCTTGGACTGTTCCTGATGCAATTTCCACTAGTTGTAAAGTAAAGATATCAGACCCTAACAATCCTAATGCTTTTGATGAGTCAGACGGCTATTTTAAAATTAGAGGAAAACTCCAGGTGACTTCCCCTAATACTGGAAATGAGTCTTGGAATGTTGGAAGTACCTATCCTATTACTTGGATAAGGACAGGTTCTATTGCTACTATCAATATATATTATTCTCCAGATAATGGAAACAACTGGGTAAAAATTAATACTACAGCAGTAGATGCTTCCCAAGAGACTTGGGATTGGTATATTGACGAGAGTATTTCTATTAGTACTCAGGCTCTAATTAAAATAGTGGATACTTCTGATTCCACAGTCTTTGATATATCCGATAATAATTTTGAAGTAAAAGGAAGCGTGCATCTTATAACCCCCTCTGATGCGGGGATATCTTTATCAGTAGGAGATAACTACACGATTACTTGGGAGAAATACGGGGCGGTAGGAAATATTGATATCCATTATTCTACCGATGGAGGTATTGCTGGTGGAGGAGCTTATCCTGAAACAAATCTAATTACTACAGTTCCCTCAACTGATGGAAGTTTTATCTGGTCGGTTCCTGATGAGATTGGTACTAATTTAAGAATAAGAATAAGAGCTGTAAATAACTATAATGTCTGGGATGAGTCTGATAACTCCTTTGAGATTAAAGGAAAGGTTACCTTAAATAGACCCTTAGGAGGAGAGGTTTTTTATGTAGGAGATACTGAACAGATTCAGTGGACCCCTACCGGGACTTATGCTCAGGTAAAATTAGAATATTCTACCAATGGCTTTGCCAACGAAAGCGAGGCTTTCCCTATCGCAGTTGTTTCTGCAGGAGCTTCGGGAGTGATGCAGAGTTATGATTGGACTGTGCCTGATGCTATTGGTTCTAATTTGAAGGTAAGAGTTTCGGATAATAATAATCCTCAAGTTGTAGATGTATCTCCCAACCCTTTTACTATCAAAGGTAAACTTAAGATTACTACTCCTAATGGAGGAGAGGAATGGGTGGTAAATTCTGTGCATAATATTACTTGGCAGACCACTGGTTCAATAGCTAATGTAAAGTTAGAGTATTCTACTGATGGCGGAGGAACTTATCCTAATGGAATAGTAGCTTCAACTCCTTCTGATGGAGTATATGAGTGGACTGTGCCTGATGCTATTGGTTCGAACTTAAAGGTAAGGATATCTGATGCTTCAGATTCTTCGGTATCTGATGAGTCTGATGCTACCTTTACTATAAAAGGTGCTCTTCACTTAACTTCTCCTAATGGCGGAGAAGCTTGGCAGGTGAGTAATCCTTATAATATCACCTGGAAGAGAACCGGTTCAATTCAATTTGTAGAATTAAGGTATTCCTTAGATGGGGGGCAGACTTGGCCGGGAATCATTGCTGATTCTACTGATGCTTCAGCAGAAAATTTTACCTGGACGATACCTGATAACCCTTGTACTACTGTTAAAGTAAAAGTTACTGATACTTCTGACCCTTCAGTATTTGATATTTCTGATGCTAACTTTAAGATTGTAGGTTCTTTAACTTTGACCTCGCCTAATGGAGGAGAGAAATGGAAGGTTGGGGAGCAGAGAAAAATTACCTGGACTATGGTGGGTTCAATTGCTAATGTAAAACTAGAGTATTCTAAAAACAGTGGGCAAAGTTTTGATTATTTAATTACTGAATCTACTCCCGGTGGGTCTAAAGAATATTACTGGGATATACCTGACGATGTTACTACTGCCTGTCGGGTTAAGATAACCGATGCTACTGATGCTACAGTTTTCGATACTTCTGATGCTGATTTTAAAATTCAGGCTGTGTTTGATGTAATCCAACCTGATGGGGGAGAAGTCTGGGAAGTAGGCACAGCTCAAAATATAACCTGGACCTGTAATGCTACAACTGTGGCTAATGTAAAGTTAGAGTATTCTACTGATGGAGGCACAGATTGGAATACAATAATAGATTCAACTCCCAATACTGGAAGTTATGCCTGGAGTGTTCCCGATGATATTTCAGCCAATTGTAAGGTAAGGGTCTCAGACGTCAATGACTCTGAGGCTTTTGCTACCACTTTTGGGGTATTTAAGATAAGAGGTTCTTTAGATTTAACTTCACCTGATGGAGGAGAAACCTGGATAGTTGGCAGTCAGCATAATAT
>QNCE01000173.1 GCA_003644405.1 Candidatus Omnitrophota bacterium
ATTTTGAAGGCATATTTTTGAATTTTTTGTGCTTCTTTTTCTGGGTCAACTTTAAGAGTGTAGTTTTCTGATGCTTTTAAAAGGAGAGCTCCTAACATACGCATACGTTTGGAGGGATCTTCTTCTTTTGATTCTCTCACTTCTTCAATTATTTCATCGCAAAGTTCCCAAATAATTGTAGCTAATTCTTCAAAAAGAGTCTGTCTGTCAGGAGGTTCTCTTCTTATTTCGATAGTCTCTCCTGCCATCTTTCTTTTGGGATCAATTCTTTCATGACCACCCATAACTGCATTCCAAGCAAATAAAGCATAAGGAACAATGGCACGATGAAAATCCATATAGGCAGGCTCTTCTGTTCTAAATAAAGCGCCTGGGGTAGGAGTGATTGCATCAAAGTAAAGAATGCAGGTATTATAACAAGGTTGAACATTTAAGGCAGTATAAGGCTTTTGTTTAATAAGAATCATAGGATAGAGAGCTCTTTGGATATGATCGGAGTCAAATTCATAACCTTTTGCTAAATCGCGGATAAAGGCATCAAGAAGAGTATATCCTGCTAAATCTCTATCTCCATTAAATCCTGCAGATATCATATGAATTATTCCTTCCGATTCAAAAGAATAATGAGGAACACCTGCAAATCCTCTTGTATTCTGCCAACTTGTTCTTAAAAGATATTTTGGTTTTTTACCAATCACCTCAGAAAATGCTTTCAGATAATCGGAAGGAAGTCTTAAAACAGGCTCATTGTATCTTTGAATTAAACCATCCTCAAATACTACTAATCTTTTAACGGTCTCTTTTAGACGGCCAAAAAGAATTATAGGGAAGCGTTTGCGTTGATCAAGAAGATGGGAACTGTCTATATTTCCTCCTCCTGCATAAAGAGGCTCTTTTCTTTCCTCATAATCAGGCTCTCTTAAAAATTTAATTATCTCTCCCCCTGCCTCGGGGATAAAGCCTTTTTCTTCTGTAGGTGAGTATTCATAGTATTTTCTAATGCAGGCATAAACTTCTTGTTTGATTTCAGAGTATTGATTAGTTGTATCTGTTAGTAAATCTTTAAGAAGTTTTTGATAGTCCTCTTCATTATTTATTTCTCTTTCTATTCCTTTATTCTTTAAAATTGTGGCCAACTCTTTATAAAATTCCTTTTTAATCTCCTCTACTTTCCTTCTGCGGTCATTTTCTATTTTTTCTCTTATTTCTCCAGTTACAATCCTTAAGCGAGGGGAGGAATCATCATCAACAAAGACAACTTTTGCTTTTTCTTCAAACATAAGCATAATGATAAAACTCATATTTCTTTTCCCTGCAATATTCTTCATGGACAAAGCCTTTTCTTCAGCTTCAATTATTTTATTTTTATCTATCTGGTTATTAGTAAGGAAGTGTTTTAATTCTTCAGGAAGCGATTTTAAGCCTTTGGTTTTGAGAAAATTATCCCATTTATGATAGATAAAGTTCAAGTATTGGGATTTAAAAGATTGAATATTTTCGAGAGTAATATGAATTATATTAAAGCCTTTTTTGCGATATTCTTCGGCAATCTCTTTGTTTGCTTTTATTGCTTCAGGTTTGTTGCTGGAGTCAAAGATAACAATGGGAAGATATTTATGGCCAAAATAAGCAAGGTTTTCTGTGCGTATCTTTAAGGCGTTCCTTAAACCTTGAGGACGATTATAAGTGGGTATACATAAAGCATCAATATCTAACTTAGCTAAAGGAAGAATTTCTTCATTGTATATGCTTTCTAATGCCTCTTTTTGAGAAGAGGTTAATTGTTGGTTTTTGTTTAGATTTTGGATAAAGTCTTCTTTAAAGGCGAGGTAATCCTTATCAATTTCATCAAAGAGACGGTTAATAATATTGTTATTGTTGATTAAAGAGGTTATCTCCTCTTTAGGAATAACTCTTTCTACAATTCTTCGGGCAAGGATTTTTAGTTTTTCAAGTTCTTCATCTTGAGAATTACTTCTATCTTCTACATCATCTTTAACTATCTCATAAAACACACCTTTTTTGCCTAATAAATCTTTTAAAATAAGCTGTTCTAATCCCAAGGAGGTAACTGCCATATAGAAGTCTTCTTTCTTTACTTTTTCTCTTAAAAGAGGTTCATTATAAATATAGTATCCATCAATATATTTAAGTATCTTCACGGTATATTTTTCTCCTGCCATATTGTAAAGTAAATCTAAAATGTAAAGTAAGTTATTATAATCTTGAGATGTAATTTTTTGGTTATTGAGAGTTAACTGGGAGGTAAAAGAGGCTTCTTTTAATCCCATAACTACATAAAATAAAGCATCATTTTCACAAATTAAGGAGAAGATTCTAAAGATTTCTTCCTCGTGACTTCTCAAAGAGTTATTAATTTCTTGTTTGTATGCCTCAATTATATTTTCTGTTAAGGAGAAGATAAAATCAGTTATTTTTGATTTTCCATTTTCAATTTTTATTTCTTCAATATTTTCAATCTGGGTTTTAATAGAATTAAATAGCTCATTGTTTATTAC
>QNCE01000174.1 GCA_003644405.1 Candidatus Omnitrophota bacterium
AATTTCTGCTAATTTTTCAAGTAAAGAGGTGGATAATTCATAAAAAGAGATTGTTCTTCCCTCAATGAATTTATAAACAATAAAGTTTTCCCCATCAATCTGAATAGTTTTCTCAATTTGGGGAACAGGAACTCCTCTTTGAGATAATTGATTAAATAGTTGATTAATAAAATTATTGTTATCTTCCTTAACAACTACAAATTCATCTTCTCCTATCTCTATTAAAATTCCTCCTTTACCAAAAAACTCATACCTTTCTATCTTTTTAACTTCTTCGTCTTTAGAATTTAAGTTTTCGATGATCTCTTCTAAAGGTAAAGCTCTATCTTTTAATTTTTCAACAAAAGTATAATCTTTTCCATATTTTTCTGGAATAATACTTTCCCCAAAACGAGCAATTCTTCTTCCTATTCCCATCTCTAATCCTGCTCTACTATGGCTATCACTACCAGCAGTGAAGAAAATTTGAGAATAGGAGGGATACCTCTTGTTTATTGTTGTAATTAACTTCATAAAACGATTACGAATATTCTCTTGATATTTATAAACCTCTATTCCATCAAAATAACCTGGATAAGTAGTTAATAATCTTTCAATTGTTGCTTCTATAAAAGGTTCTAATTTTCCTTTTCTTGTTCTTTCTATTTTTTTGCGTAATCTTGAATTTACCTCTTTTTCTTTATCTTCTGCTTTAATCTTTCCTTTACTTATCTCCTTTTCTACTTCTTTTCTAACTTCTTCCCTCCAAGCCTCTTTCTGAAGTTCAACCTCTCTTTCTACTTCTTCTCTTAAATCTTTATCTACATACATTATATCCCAAGGATGAGCTATAACTATCGCTCCTTTTTGTTCTCTTACAAAATTGTATATTTCTTCAAGAGAGAAACCAAAACGACCATTATAATTCTCCCCCATTTCTCTATTCTCCTCTATTCTCTCATCCTCTACCTCTACTCTTACCAAAGAAATATTTTCAAAAGCTTCCCGAGGAGTTAATCCATACTTTTCCTTCAAAATGTTCTCCAAATGAAAACGGGTAAGATAATTTATATTAAATCCTAAAAATTTCTCATCTTTATCAATAAGAAGTTTCTCTTGAGGTACACTAAATTTACTCCTCTCATCTATAGGTTCACCTTTCCTTAACCTCTCCATCATATACTTTATCTTATTATTCTGCCATTCAATCCTTTTCTCGCATTCCTTCCGCATTTCTTCTATTCCATTATTATTATTAAGCCAATTTTTAAACTCTTCAAAATTTTTCCTTAATGAAACTCTCTCATCGATAGGAAAGTAAGCAAGAATATGCATCTCATTAATTTTTAAATTATCATCATCACAATATACACTAAATTCCACCCCAGGAATAACTTCAAAATCTGTATGAGGAAAAATCTTTTTTATTTTCTCCCAAGCTTCAACCGCTTCAAGCATTGCTTCTAAATTATTATGATCAGTAATACCTATCGCACGCATACCCCTCAACCATGCTTCAAACACCACTCCTGTAGCAGATTTTGCTCCATCAGAATAGGTTGTATGGTGATGAAGATCAATTCTTCCTAACAAATCATTCTTTTTCTCTATCACATTCCACTTTACTGCCTTAAGAAGATTTTCCAAACATTTAAGACGATTTTCTTTAGTGACTAATCTATCATCCCCTATATCTAAAGCTATTCTGCTGGCTACAATGTCTTCCAGGCTAATTTCTCCTTTTATATTCACACAGCGTAATCCTTCTAATATTTTCTCTTTCAATTTATCTCTTACAATTCTTCTCCAAGCAGAATTTATCTCCTCAGAAGAAACATTAAAAGAACTATCTTTATAAGAGTTTAATTTCTCAAATACTTTTACCCAGTCAATCACTGCTGATTCAAAATTACTATCTTTTTCCTCTACTCCTAACAACTTTAACTTTAAAAGCTCTAAAATCTCCTTAGTAGCCCAAATACCTTTTATTCCTTGAATAAGATTTTTATCATTAATATTCTCATCTACCTCACCTACATTTATTCTTAAACACTCTTTAAAATTATCAGAAGTTAAAATATCTCTATCTATGCCAAAAATCTGATCAGCAACAATTAAAATTTCATTTTTTGAAATTCCACTTCTTTCTATAAATTTCTTTAAAGCATATTTCTTTGATTTTAATAAAATATTAATATATTTCTCCATTTGAGGTGTAACAATTATTTCCTCGTCATCACTTAAATTAAGACCATTTCTCCCTTGCATTTGCCTCAGAGTATCTCGAAGAAATGCAATGTAGTTATCTCTTTGATTTAGATAATTCTCTGTCAATTGAATCTTTATTTTGTAATTTAATTTAACACCTTCATGCTCTTCAATAATTTTATAAGAATCTTCGGGTAATACTTGCCTAACAGCTTGTAAAATCTTGTTTTTCTTTTCTTCATCTAATTCATACTTATAATAATATTTCTTTTCTTATTTTTTTTATTAATTTCTATATGTTTCTGTGATAGAAAAAATATGTAGAT
>QNCE01000175.1 GCA_003644405.1 Candidatus Omnitrophota bacterium
CTTAAGAAGATTAGTCCATCATTATTACATAAACCATCGTGAGGAATTTGAAAAATACTTAAAACTAATTGTTCTTACCATTGATGGGGTATCGGATAATGGAGGACACATAAGAAGATTAGAAGATGATTTAATCAATCATCCTGAATGGAAAAATTATCCTTTAGCTACAGGAGATATCTCTGTATTTCCTTCTATCTTTACTGATAATGATGCCAAAATAGAACTGTTAACCAAAAGACGTATTACAGGAAAATCTGCTTTAGAATGCATAAGAGAGAACCTAAAAGCAATTATGAATGATGAAAGATTTAGATACAGTCTTCCTCCTGATTGGAACTTCTTCTGTGCTAATATGTTGGCAATGGCAAGAAGAATTGATTATGAATGGATAGAGAAGAAAGTTACTAGTTTAGATAGAGCAAGCTGGCAGAATCTTTTCTATGTGATGGCAAGGTATCTAATTGGAGAAGTAACTAAAGAATCAAATAAACCTAATCCTGAAAAAAGTTATTCACATATTTATGAGATGACAGGAACTTTACAAGGATATGCTTTACCCTGCAGTTTAGATATCTCACCTTTAGCAGCAATACTTCAGGCAGTAACTTTAAAGATTGGCAATGAAGCGATAAATATAGGAAGAATAAAGAATAAGGCTTATTATACTCTTGTGAAAGCAAAAAAGATTGAAGATAGATATTTCCTTGAGACCACGCCTCTTAAAGAAGAATCTCGTTATCTTATTACCTCAGAAGAAAAAGAGATAAAGCTTTCGGGAGAAAAAATAACAATAAGATTAAATGATTCCTCAGAAATAGTAATAAAGATAAGAGGAGAAGAAATTATCCTTACTGAAGATAAGAATGAAGAAGGAAAGACTATCTTAAAGAGAGCTAATGAAGAAATTGTTCTTCCCACCAATGCTTCTTGGCAGGATATAAAAATAAAAGGATTAAAGGTTAGTTTTAAGAGTAGATTAGTAGAAGGACAAACTCACATTACCGATGCTAATGAATACCATCCTTCTTCTGTTTATAAAGCTATCTTTAAAGAATTAGTAATAAAAGAAGAAAAAGGCAGAAAGGAACGTACCTATACTTCCAGATCACCTCAAAAATACTCTTCCGCCCATCCTAAAGTTATTGAAGCTATAGGAAAGATTAAACAGGCAATTATGTTTGGAGACTGCAGTTTAATTACTTCTTATCTACCTATTCTTATGACCGAAGGTATCCCTCAGGCTCTTAAAGAAAGAAAAGGTCAAATTCCTTTAATCTTTATCTTTAAAATCATGCAGGATATTGAATCTAAAGGTTTAAACATTATAGAGCAAATTGAACTTATCGAAAGATCTGTAAGAGAAGCTACTACTTTAAAAGACTTCAAAATGGAAGATATTACTGACTATGTAGTTCTTCTTGATCCTCGTATTATACCTTATGAGAAAAGAAGAGAATTTGGAAAAAAACAAGAAAAACTAAGAAAAGATTTAGAAAACCCTGAAATACAAGAAAAGATTGCCAAAGGAGAGAAGAAGTATTCCAAGATCGCTCCTGAGGAACCTCAATACATTGAAAATAAAGAACTAGAAATTACACGCGAAAAGATTGAGAAATACTTTGCTAAGAAAGGAATAAGAATAAAATGGGCTCAGCCTCAAGATATCCGTATTCTTGAAGGAAAATATGCTTATGATGAAGAGAGAATGATTGATATTATAGAAAGTATTATTCAGGAATATACCCAGCTTGCAGAAATTGAAGCCAAACTTAACCAAATTTTAGAAGAATCTCTTTATGATATAAAAGCTCCTCCCTCTGTTACCTTAAAGAATTATCGTCTCAGTTTAATTCTTCCTCAAGATATACCTTCCTCACAGCAACCTCTATTTGAAAAACTACTTAAGGAAAAAATCGCTCAAGGTAAGCTTAAAATTCAACTTAAAGATGAAGAAGGAAAGGTTTTTGAAGTAAAGGAAGAAGATATTGAGGTTCATTTTGGAAGTATTAAACTAGAGATACTTCTTAAAGAAAAAACTTATACACAGTTAACCCTCACCTACACCACTCCCCAAAAGACAATCTCTAAAACTCTCCCCATAGAAAGAAAACCACCTTCCTTTACAGCGGAAGAAGATTTTGAAGAGAATTTGAAAGAGTTTAGCTATCTTTATGGTGTATCTGAAGAAGATGTTTTAAAATTACCCTCTTTAAGAGAAGAAACCAAAGTTACAGGTCGCAGCATAAAGGAGATAATCACAGGAATTGTCTCTGAGCTTAAAGAACCTTCAAAGACTTATTATCAAAGATTAGATGACTGGAAAAATTTAGAGATTGAGTTTTTATGGATGGGAGGGGCAGGAATTCGAACAACAGATTTCTTAAGAAGATTAGTCCATCATTATTACATAAACCATCGTGAGGAATTTGAAAAATACTTAAAACTAATTGTTCTTACCATTGATGGGGTATCGGATAATGGAGGACACATAAGAAGATTAGA